>JAHDDF010000079.1:1558-13516 GCA_020629475.1 Saprospiraceae bacterium | reverse complement strand
AAAAACATTTCCGGTTGTTTGGTTTTCTTCATATTCATGAAATCATAACCCACGAAATACACCTGCTTATTCAATAAAACGGATAAATTCCCTACGCCTGAATCTTGAATTCTTGATGCACTTACGGAAACGATATATTCCAAAGGAATAATGGTTTCCCGTAATCTCATGTAACCTGAATATATCACTAAATGATCGGGGTTTAAGATGTATCGTGTTTCACGCTTTACCTTTCTTGAAGCGAAAAGGTTTACGTTTAGGGATATTCCCAGAAAGATAAAACCAAGTAAAAACGGAAGGTAATAGACGACAAAGGAATACATGGTTCCTGAAACCAACCAAATAATGCCTATTGCCACAAGGATACCAATAAACGCACTGTTGTTACTGCTAAGGAATGCCCGGAAAAGAGCAAAATTCCTAACCGCGTTAAAATCAGGGCAGAACTCATGGGTCCCTCCTTTAAAGCTGACGGTCCATCCTTCTTCAAGATGATCCAATAGCCGGTGCCTTTCGGTGAAATTATTCATGGGGTAGTCGTTTTTGTATTTATAGATATGTTACGGACATGTTAAGGAAACAATGGCTCATTTTCCTCAATCCACGACGAACGCCTAGAAAAATTCGGCAAAAAATCAAGATGAAAAGAGAAAAGCTTTTTGCATAATTTGTGAACCAAAGCACGGGGATTTATCGTTAAGACCCTGTTCAAAACTTAAATTTTTCCGGAAGGATGCATGATATAGAACCGCATTATAAGTGGAGAGGGAATTACATGGCGGAAAGGGACGAGCGGTCACCCTTTTACGGAAGGATATATGATGAATTCGGGTATAGCCAAAAGGTGTACAATTATTTCATTCATCCGCAATGGGACAATTTCGGGAGTTCTACCCTTTACACTAAAATCCTTTTTACGGATTACGATGAAGGGTTCGCCATCTTGGAAATGATAGGTGAATGGAATGATGCCCTACACAATGACGTCATGTTCGTCAAGCGGGAATTGGTGGATTCACTAGCCTTGCACGGCATCCATAAATATGTCATCATTTGTGAAAACGTCCTGAATTTCCACGGCGACGAAGATGATTACTACGAGGAATGGTACCAAGAAGTAGTAGAGGAAGGCGGCTGGATCGTTTTTTTGAATGCCCTTCAACACGTTGAGGATGAAATGAAGGATACCCGCTTGGATCGCTACGTCCACTTCGGTACTCCATACAACCAAGTAAACTGGCGTCCGCATAAGCCCAAGCAAATCGTCGATAATTTGGAAATGCTTATTGACGGGATGATTATGCGTATTGATTGAAAAACAAGAACACATTTGCCTCGTCCTGCCAAGATTTAAGCTGAACTAAGCCATTGTGCTGTTCCTTCTCATTAAGAGCTATTTTCTAAAATATTGTCATTCAGACGTTAGACGCTAGATTTTAGACCTTAGACAAATTTTAGCTTAAATCGTAAAATCCAATCTAACGTTTAACGTCCAACATCTAGCGCCTTAATTTGTAGTACTTTGCAAAATTGAAGGATAGCATCAAAATTGATTAACCTAGCCAAGATTTAATATCTATAATATTGGATATATAAGTTCAATCCATATTTTAGCATTTCCCTTTTTCCTTGAATCGGAAAAGGAACCAAACCAACCTACCATGAATAAGGTCTATCACTTGCCCCATTGCAAGACTTGTCAAAAAACCATAGCGGCACTAGGAATTACCGAGGGTGATTTCGAGTTACAAAATATCAAGGAGAAGCATATCTCCGCTAAAGAATTGGATGCGCTGAAGGAACAGGCAGGTTCCTACGAAGCGATGTTCAACCGCCGGTCCATGAAATACCGCAGTATGGGACTGAAGGACAAGGCACTTTCCGAGGCGGATTACCGCAAACTCATCCTTGAGGAATATACCTTCCTGAAGCGTCCGACCATCGTTATCGATGGTGAATTATTCCTTGCCACCACCAAGAAGGCTGTTGAGGCGGCGAAGGAAAAATTAGGGGTATGAACAGGAGTGAGGTAAGAGAACACGTCATTCCCGAAATCAAGGATTGGCCGGTCAATAAGTTGTATGCGGATCGGAAGGATTTCGTCCGCGAGGTTTCCGAGTTTACCCTACAGCGTATTAGCATGGATTCCCCGGAGGTGGTGAGCCATAAAATCGCGCGGGCGGCTTATTTGGAATTGCTGCGTATAAAGGAGGAGCCTTGGAAAGTGGATCCCAAGGACGAAAAGACCTTTTGGGGAAGGATCAAGAAAAAACTGGTCAAGCACGGCTTGGACCGTGAGCCGGAGGAAATGGCAGTGGCAAACGGTAAATTACTTCGCCAAATCATCGACCGATATAGCGAGGAAATCGTTGGAGGGTTTAATCCTTCCACCTTTAAGTTCGCCAGACGTTTTCTTACCCAATTCTTTAAATTCATTTTCAATGCCGCTTGGAGTTTCGGTAAGGGAAGTTTCTTCGGTAGCCGCCAAGAACTTACCTCTCGTATCAAGGTGTACGGTGCCGTAGATGAATTGAGAAGCCTAATGAAAAAAGGAACCGTTGTTTTGGTTCCTACCCATTTCAGCAACCTGGATTCCATCATGGTGGGTTATGCCTTGGATGCGGTGGTGGGCGTACCCGCGTTTACCTATGGTGCGGGTTTGAATTTGTTTGACAATAAGATTGTCGGTCATTATATGGGGCGTTTAGGTGCTTACCGTGTGGATCGACGGAAAAAGAATCCCATTTACTTGGAGACCCTGAAAGGGATGTCCAACTTGGCAATACAAAGGGGAACGAACTGTTTGTTCTTCCCGGGAGGTACTCGGTCAAGATCAGGACGATTAGAAACCCGTTTGAAAAGAGGATTGCTTGGAACCGCCGTTGAGGCACAGCGCGCCTTATTGGAAAAAGGTTTCGAAAGAAAGGTATACGTGGTTCCCGTAGTTATCGGTTATCATTTCGTTCTTGAGGCAAAGAGTTTGATTGATCAACATTTGAAGAAAACCGGGGAAGAATTATTTATCGATACCAAGAAGGACGAATCAAGAAGCATCCGGAAAATCATCCGTTTTGCTTGGCGATATTTTTCAAGGAGCTCCCAGATTACACTAAGCTTCGGGGCACCATTGGACGTCATCGGGAACCCGGTGGATATTGAAGGGAATTCCTTGGATCATCAAGGACGCCCCTTGGATATTTCCGGTTATTTTAAGTATGACGGAAGTATCAACGCCGACCTGCAACGTGAGCAGGAATATACCAGAACCTTGGCAAGCAAAATCGTGGATTCTTTTCACTGCAATAATGTGGTGATGAGTAGCCATTTGGTTGCGTTTACCGCTTTCGAGGTTTTGAAAAAGGAAAACCCGAATTTGGATATCTACGGACTACTTCGATTGAGTCCTGAAGAATTCGAAATCAAGTACGAGGATTTCAGGGATGCCATTGATACGATGAAGGAAAAACTCATTGCAATGGAAAGCGAGGGCAAAATCCTATTATCCGAGGAAATCCGTTGGGATACCCAAGACCTTATCAAGGACGGCATTGAGAATATAGGTTTATATCATTCCAAAAATCCCTTGGGGATGGGTAACAATAAAAATTTATATACCCAGGATTTAAAGGTTCTCTATTTTTATAGGAATCGATTGGATAACTTTGGGCTTCATTTGTAGAAAGCCATCATGTTAGGAGCACTAAAAAGGATTTTCCTTAGCGAGCAAATCGTATTGTCGGTCATTTTCTTGAATGCCGTTATCATCACATGGTTGTCTTTCCCCAAATACTTCGACGATCCTACCCTTCTCCTTTTCGACCACTTTTTTATTTGGTTTTTCCTGATGGAAATGCTAGTAAAAATGAGGCACCTAGGGATACGCGATTATTTCAAGGACAATTGGAATATTTTCGACTTTATTCTTGTCGTTGGCAGTCTTCCTACCCTTCTTCTCCAGATTTCACCGGATTTATTCAGTTTTATACCACAAACCTCCTTGCTCCTCTTACTGAGGTTATTCCGTTTATTGCGTTTGTTCCGTTTTGTCCGTTTTATCCCGAACATGGCGCACATCCTTACCGGAATCGGGCGGGCGATGAAGGCATCCGTATTCGTATTTTTTGCCTTGGTTTTCCTTAATTTCATGTTCGCCCTTTTTACTTGCCACATCTTCGGGACCATGGCGCCCGAGTTCTTTGGCGATCCTATCGTTTCCTTCTATTCCATCTTCAAAATGTTTACGGTCGAAGGCTGGTACGAAATCCCGGAAGCCATTACCGAAGGGATTAAAAACCCTTGGGCGATGTGGTCCATCCGTGTTTATTTCGTAATGGTAGTCGTTCTTGGCGGGCTCCTTGGAATGAGCCTTGTAAACGCCATTTTCGTGGATGAAATGACCATGGATAACAATGACGCTCTGGAATCCAAAGTGGATGATCTCCGTGAAGAAATCGCGGAACTTAAAGAAATGCTTCGAGAAAAGCTGTAACGATTCCTTTCCCTTGCGTTTTATCTATATTCGGGCATACTTATTGTTGCCGAAATATTAAATTTTGCTTTGTCACGTTTCCCGACAAAAAGGAATGAACTTTTATTCAGGGAAATAATTACATTTGATAAGCAAATCAGAACTCCTCCCCAATAAAGGACCATTTTAGGCAATCAGAATTAAGGGCATTTTGGCAAAAGTGCCCATAACCACAAACCGTTTTCACAAATGAATAGATTGTACCTATTAGCAATCCTTTTTTTTTCGTCTTTAGGGCTTAGCGCCCAATCCTCCCTGAACATGACCCTCTTGGGTACTTGGGATGGTAGCACTTCAAGCTGTCTTGCGAGCAATACCGTATGCTATAACGAAGTATGGGGTTATGAAGATGAATTAGGGAATGAATACGCCATCATTGGCTCCCCTTATCAGCTTCATTTTATTGACGTAACCAATCCTTCCAATCCAACCTTGGTACAATCCCTTACGGGAACGGGCGGTTCTATTTGGAGGGATATGAAAACCTACGGGGACTACCTATACTGTGTTCACGATAGTAATGTTACATCCAATTCCGAAGGGCTCTGGATCATTGACATGAGTGATATAGAAAACGGGAACGTTTCCTCCGTAAAAACGGTAGAAAGCCAATTTGGCCGGGCACATAATATTTTCATCGACGAGCCTAACGCAAGACTTTACGTAGCCGGCGCGAACTCAGGAAGGGATATCACGGTTTACGGTCTTGCCGATCCTGAAAACCCTTCCTTGCTTGCGAATTTGACTTTCCCGGGATCAGGTGTTGGGCATTATATCCACGATCTTTACGTCCGTGATAATATCGCTTACCTTTTCCAAGGTAATTCAGGTATGTTCGTTTATGATTTTACCACCGCTAATAATCCTGTCCTTTTGGACAATACCGGATACACCGGCGGATACAATCACTCCGGCTGGATGACCGATGACGGAAATTACTTGGTATTCGCGGATGAAACCGTAGGACGTCCTTTGAGCATCGTTAATGTTTCCGATGTCCCAAATTCAGGTATCGGTCCAGCAACGGAATTCAAGCAGGCGTTGTTGGCACCGAACAACAATAACATTGCACATAACCCACTTATCAAGGGTAACTTTGCATACGTTTCCTATTACGAGGACGGTGTTCAAGTTTGGGATTTATCCAATCCTGCTTCGCCCTCCTTGTCCGCTTATTACGACAACTCCAATAATACCACTTACTCAGGAACAGAACAGGTTTGGGGAGTGTATCCCTTCCTATCAAGTGGCAATATTTTAATGTCGGATGATAGGACCGGTCTTTACGTGCTTCGTCCTGACTTCAATCTCCCCGTTGAGATGTCCTACTTCACCGCTAAAGCAAATCGCTTTAATCAAGTAGACTTGAATTGGGCAACCATCACGGAGGTAAACAGTCGTGATTTCGAGGTAGAGCGTTCCTTGGACGGGGAAACTTTCGTAAGCATCGGAACCGTTGGTGCGGCAGGAAATTCGGAAACCGAAATCCGTTACTCTTTTACGGACGAAAGACCTGAATTCGGAACATCTTACTACCGTTTGAGGAAGAACGATATCGATGGCTCTTATTCGTATTCGGATGTAGCAACGGTTACCTTGAAAAAAGAAAGAAGAATTACGGTTTTCCCGAATCCGATCTCCTCCGATAAAAAAGTACACTTGAACTGGGAAGCGGAGGAATACGGAGACGTAACCGTTAATATTTATGACCTTAACGGAAAGACGGTCATGAGCGGAAATTACCAATCTTCCTTGGGTTCCTTAATCATTGATGTGGAAATGTTATCTCAAGGAAATTATATCCTTGAATTCGCGGATAGCCAAGGTGTCCATACAGAAAAACTGATGGTTTCCGGGAATTAAACGGAACCAAAAATCCTCTTGTACACCCCTTTTCTAATCCAAAAGGTGAAATACAAAGAGGGATACATCAAATAATCCAACAGGCGATATCCGGTAGTGAACCGGATATCGTCCGTTATTTTGGTACCTGTATTCGTGGAATCCAAACGATGCCCGTGTCTCCATTTCTTAAGCGGGCTTGGAAGTTTTTCGCCTATGTCTACAAAAAAGTAACCTTTATGGCTGCTCCCGTGCGCCACTACCATGGCATGCCATTCTTGTTTTATAAAGCTTGGTCCCAAACTGAGCTTTACCCGATCACCGGTGGTACAGCCGTCGAACCGGAGCAACTCTAGGGGCATCAAAGGTGGTTTCAGGGCAAGGAATAAGTCGCTATCAAAGCCCGCTAGGACTTCTTCAGGGGGTTGTGCAACCTCCGTCGCGATGGTTATTCTAAGCATGAATGGAATTTTAAGAGTAAATCAAATGGCAGGAAAAAGGTTTATGAAAAGATGAATTTTAAAACTTAAGTCCCATTGAAAACTCCAAGAAGGAATTCTTGATGGGACGATTCCTTATATTGCGCGCTCGATTTATGAGGAGTAACGTCATATATAGTATTCTCACGCATCCGCTTTTCATTTTTCCGCTTTTCCTGATCATGCTTTTGGCAGGAAACGGAAGCGTTCCCTTATTGGATCAGGACGAGGCGGCTTACGCCTTGATGGCTACTGAAATGTTGGAGTCCGGTGATTACTTGACCCAAAAGGGCATTTTCACCACCATCCACAAAAAACCGCCCATGCATATTTGGCTTACGGCGGCAGGTATCAAGATTTTTGGCAACGGGGAATTCGGGGTTCGCTTTTTCAACTCCATAATTGCTTGGCTTACCCTTATTATCATTTACCTATACGGTAGCAGATTATTCCATGAAAGAGTGGCTATTATTTCCACTATTCTTGTTGGCTGCTGCTTGCTTTTCCCGGTATACGGCAAAATTGCCTTTACGGACGGCGGATTATTCTTCTGTTCTACCTGGGCAGGTTTTTCCATCATGTCATTCATGAATTCCAGAAACTGGGCACATGTCCTTACTTTTTGGATAGCGATAGCCCTTGGCATCCTTTTCAAGGGACCACCGATACTCATATTCGGCGGGCTCTTCGGAATATTGGTTTTATTACTTCACCCGGTAAGATGGCGTGCCCTTCGGCTTCACCCTTGGATTTTCCTACCGCTTGCCTTATGCCCTTTATTGTATTGGGGATATTCCTATTGGCAATTGGATGATGGAAAGGACATCCTTTGGATGATTGATTGGTACATATTTAAACGAGCAGGCGGGGAAAACGTTATCCATAACCAAACGGGTCCTCCGGGTTACTATTTCGTGGTTTTTGCTTTGGCTTTCCTCCCCTTCTTCCGTTTCTTTTTGCCCGGGATTTGGGAAGGAATCAAGGCATTCAAGAATCGTAAAAAAACACCGGAGCTTCTTCTTCTAGGGATTTGGATGGTTTCCGGATGGTTGGTTTACGAGTTCATCCCTAGTAAACTTCCCTCTTACGCATATGCTTCCGTTCCTGCCTTTGCCATGCTTATGGCGCATGAAATGGTAACCATGTCCGATTTGAAGGTTTTCAGTACGGGTTTAAAAGCACTTTCCGTCCTTGAGATTTTGATGGTCTTGATGATCCCCATTCTTATTTGGATTTACGGGCCTGAAGTAACGGATCCATTTACGACTAAACTAGCCGTAGGCGCGACCTCAATATTGGTATTTGCATCCGTGTCGAGTTTCGTTTTACAACTGCGAAAAAAATTCCTTCTGTCCTCTTATGTCCACCTTCTGAGCGTGGGGATTTTCTGGTTGGTTTTTACCATAGTCGTTTACCCAAAAATGGGGCAATATTGGTCCGGTCCAAGGAATATGGCGGAGTTTGTTCAAGAAAACGAAAACGGGGAATCTGAGGAAGTTTTATTGAGTTGGTTCGAGGGTTTTCCGCCAAGTATACCTTACTACCTCAAGACAAAAACGGAAATGGAGCCTAGGCTTATCGTAAATTGGTACGACACCTTCTCCGCTTATAATAAGGATACCGCAGTAGTTTCCATTAATTCCGTTTCGGATAGGGATACCCTTGAACAATACCTTCCTCCTAACGCTTATAACACCTTGGATTATATCCCCTTGGATCGAATGTCGGGCAATGAAGGATTGCATGTCTTAATCAATGAAGCGGCAAAGAAGAAGGAAAAATAATCCACTAGGCATCCAAAATCTTCTCTTCTACGGTTTCCTCCATTTCTTCCTCCTTATCAAAAATCCTTTTCAATAAGGGGTGCAGGGAAACGGCTAATAGAATAATCACTACACCGTAGTAAAAGGTAGGACCAACCTCCTCGTTCTCCTTAAAAATTATCCAGGCTAAAATTATCCCGTACACGGGTTCTAAATTCACGGCTAAATTTGAGGCGAAAGCCGTTAGGTGCTTCAGGGCGTTCAAAGCAAAAACATAGGCGAGAGTCGTACAAGCCAAGGCAAGAATCAGGAGGTAAAATATGTCGGAATACCCTTGGGGCAAGAACGGCATATTCTCCGCACCGGGCATAAGACGGGTATACAAGGGGAAAACGATACTTAAAAACAAAAGCCCGCTTCCTAGCTCTATAAAAGTCATGCTGAGGGTATCCGTATCAGGATTCTCATCCAACAACTTCTTGTTCATAATGGAAAATACCGCCGCTAAAAAAGCGGAAACAAGCCCTAGATAGATTCCAAGCACCATATCAGGCGGCGTAAATTTTACCACTAGGAACATCCCCGGAATCACGATTAACCCAAGCAACATCTCGTACCACTTGTGCTTGTATTTCATTACGAATGGCTCAATCAAGGACGTAAAAAAGGAACCCGTTGCCATTGCCACCAAGCAAATAGAGACATTGGAATATTTTATACTCCCGAAAAAGGTAACCCAATGAACGGAAACCACCACTCCCACCAACATCATCCGAAGTATGGTCTTGGTCGAAAGCTTAGGAAGGTTTTTCCAAACGGTACGAAAGAGCAACAAGGAGGCGCAAGTAAAAAGTAAGCGCCACCAAACCAAGGCGATTTCCTCCAAGGAAATCAATTTCCCAAGGATAGCCGTAAAACCGAATAGCAGGATGGCTATGTGTAATTTTATATAGGAATTCCTTACCTCCTTTTTCATTTCCCGGGTTTCACCCACCACTTTTTCCAACCGGTGAGATGGTTCTCGTTTATTCCGAAGTAAGGTACTTCTTTTGCCCCGAAATGCAAGGCGCCCATTTCTCCCATGCTTTGATTAAAATCCAAGGTCAAAGCTTTCTCGGCATTACTACGGAGGAGGATATCCGTCATGTGCCAATGCGCCCTCTTTCCTAAATCACCCACGTAAACCGGCAGTAAAGAGGTAATTTTCTTGTGGCTAAAAATGAGAAAATTACCGGCGATCAATTCACCCGTTGGTTTCCGCATTCCTGTCATGAAACCGATACCACGGTGAAGCGCATTGTAAATGACCCTTAGGTAAGCATACTTCTTTTCCTCTGTTGCGTCCTTTCTTACCATTCTGTAAAGGTCGCAAAGCTGTTCAGGTGTTACATCCGAAACGGGTTGGATATTATGCGGGTTGGGTTCCACCAATACCTTCTTCATTTCATCAGAAAAGGATTCGGATAATTCGTCGTAGGATTTATTCAAATCCAAGGAATAGTCCATGAGTTTTTCATCAAAAAGGACTTCAGAGGTACTCTTAGGCAAACCCGGCCCGAAAACGAATTTCTTCAAGGCATAATCATCGGGTATCATTTCCAAGAAGGCTTTTACCCGTCTTTGGGAAAGCATATTCACGGAATACAGACCTGCCTTTGGAAGTAGCGCGGGTTGATACAATTCTTCTACACCCGCCTGACGGGTCCGGAACATCACGGGGAATACGGATTCGTATTCATCCTCCACTATCCCGTACCATTCTCGCGCCACGCTATCCAAGTACCACGTGTAACCGAATACATTGCCGTTAGGGGCGTAATGAACGCATCCGTTCCAACGGTTCTTGTCTATATCTTCCCTTTTTACGATTCGTAGATTCATAATTCCGGACAAAGGTATTCCCTTTCGGGAAATGGTTTTTATTTATTGGCAAAATATCCATAGAAGGATACTTGCACTTGAACATTCCTAATCCAAGGATGTTCTTAATGCGTACAGAAAACAAGGAAAATTCATGCGTGATATCAAAACACTGGGTGAACTAAAGGCATCCGGTTACCAACCCAAAAGCATCAAGGAGGAATTAAGGGCAAACCTGATTCATGCCCTTCAAAATAAAACCAAGGTTTTCGAGGGGATTTTAGGTTTCGATGATACGGTAATCCCCGATTTGGAACGTGCCATACTTTCCCGCCATAATATTCTTCTGCTTGGTCTTAGGGGACAAGCAAAAACCAGGCTTGCGCGGTTAATGACCCGTTTATTGGACGAGTACGTGCCCGTGGTTGAAGGAAGTGAAATCAATGACGATCCCTTGGCACCGATTTCCCGCTATGCCATAGATCTTATCCAAGAAAAAGGTGATGATACGCCGGTCTCTTGGTTGCATAGGGATGAGCGTTACGTAGAAAAGCTTGCTACCCCGGATGTTTCCATCGCGGATTTGGTAGGTGATGTCGACCCCATCAAAGCAGCAACCCTTAAACTCCCCTACTCGGACGAACGCGTGATTCATTTCGGTTTGATCCCTCGTTCGCACAGGTGCTTATTCGTAATCAATGAAATCCCGGATTTACAACCTAGAATCCAGGTATCATTGTTCAATATCCTCCAAGAAGGAGATATGCAAATCCGGGGTTTCAAGCTACGCTTGCCCTTGGATATCGAATTCGTATTTACGGCGAACCCGGAGGATTATACCAACCGTGGTAGTATTATTACTCCGTTAAAGGACCGTATCGAAAGTCAAATCCTGACCCACTATCCCAAGGAATTGGAGGTAGGAAAAAGAATTACCCTACAGGAAGCACAGTTGACGGATGATCAAAAGGCGAAAGTCAGGGTTCCGGAAATCCTATTGAACGTTCTTGAACGACTCGCTTTCCAAGCACGTGAAAGCGAGTACGTAGATGAAAAAAGCGGTGTTTCCGCTCGTTTGACCATCGCGGGTTATGAAAACCTGGTTAGTGCAGCGGAACGCAGGATGCTTATCAATGGCGATGCTGAAACTACGGCACGGATAACGGATTTCTGGGGCGTGGTGCCCGCCATTACCGGTAAGGTGGAATTGGTATACGAAGGGGAGCAAGAAGGACCATACATGGTGGCAATCCGCTTATTGGGTGACGCTATCAAGGAGGAGTTCGACGAGTATTTCCCTGATCCCGAAAAACTGATTCGGGATGGGGAAAGAGACCCTTACGAAGCCATGCGCGCTTATTTTTCCGACGGCAACCAAGCGGAATTCATGAATGATGATTCCGAGAAGGCATACAAGGACGGACTGGCAAAAATCCCGGGGCTTCAACGCGTGGTAAAACGCAGTGTGGACGCCGGAGCCGAGGAT
>JAHDDF010000079.1:0-1458 GCA_020629475.1 Saprospiraceae bacterium | reverse complement strand
GCATCCCGTTGTCTTAATCATTATATTTGTCACGATAAAACCCGAGATCACCTTCCGGGAAATACTCTATTTTCAATTTTACTGAAACATGAAACACGTTTTTAAAGCATTCACCCTTGTTTTGGCCTTTGTATTGGTTGGATTCACCGGCGAATTACAAGCCCAAAAAATCATGGACAAGTTGGTGGAGGATTGTTGCGCGGAAATCAAGAAAAAGGATCTAAGCAAATCCAATGATATCCAAAAGGAATTGCAGGATATCATGATGATGGTTTTCGTTCAAAACATCGATGGTTTGACCAAGGAATACGGGGCCGATATCGCCAATGAGGACAAGATGTCCAAGATGGGAGAGGAACTAGGTATGCGCTTGGTTGTTGAATGTCCTGAATTCATGGCGGTAGCTATTCAAATGGCGGCTGATGATCCTTCCCTTCTTGAGGACGACGATGACTCCCCAAGCACCAATTCCGTTTCCGGTACCTTCCAAGGTGTTGAGGGCGAGGATTTCGTTATGGTAAAAATCAAGGACAGCAAGGGTAAAACCCAATCTTTCCTTTGGGCGGAACCATTCGAGAACGCGGGTAAACTAACCAATGCCCGTTCCTTGAAAAACAAGGAGGTAACCGTGACTTACGAGGTTCGTGAATTCTATAACGGAAAAGCGGATGATTACCAAGAGGTACGTGTTATTACCGGAATATCCTTTTAATCGCCTCTTTCAATAAACCGTAGGACGATTGGGAATTGCTCAATCGTCCTATTTTTATGCCTACCATGAAGATTTATACAAAAAAAGGAGACAAGGGAGAAACGTCCCTCTTCGGCGGAAAACGCCTACCGAAGCACCACCTCAGGATTGAGGCATACGGCACGGTTGATGAACTGAATTCCTTCCTTGGATTGGTAAGGGACGGAACACCTCAGGATACGACTCGCGAATTCTTGAAGGAGATTCAAGATCGTTTATTCGCCCTTGGTTCCTCCTTGGCTTCTGATCCGGAAAAGAACCTCATTACACCGGATATCCGTCCCGGGGATATCACGAAATTGGAAGACGCGATGGATAAGATGAACGAGGAATTACCTCCTCTAAAAAACTTTATCCTTCCGGGCGGGCACACTACCGTCTCCCATTGCCATGTAGCTAGGTGCGTTTGCAGAAGAGCTGAAAGACGAGCCGTTGAATTGGCTCATAATGAACCCGTTGAGGATATCATTATCCAATACTTGAACAGGTTATCCGATTACCTTTTCGTACTTGGAAGAAAACTGGCCTTGGACTTAGGCGCCGAGGAAGTCGTTTGGGCACCAAGAGGTAAATAATTAAAAATGAGGAATTAAGAATGAATAATGAATCTTAATTATTGGCTCTGATAGGCAATCGTGTTGTTATCTCAGTTTGATGCATTTGACTAAAAATCAAGATATTAGATATTAGACACTAGACGTTAGACT
>JAHDDF010000581.1 GCA_020629475.1 Saprospiraceae bacterium | reverse complement strand
TCAAATAGAAGCAGCCACGACGGAAGCATCAAATACCCATCTTGATGCCATTAGCATTGAGGAATGGCAATTCGCCCTAGAAGAAATGAGGGAGCAATTGGAATTTGCAAGGGGCGAATAATCATGAAAAAACTCTCCTTTCAAAGACCCGACGGCAAGTCTCTTCATATTGAAATCATTAGATTCGACAAGGAAAATCCTTTGCCTCATCCCGAACGAGGCAGGCGTCGGTATGCCTTTCACATTATCGTATTATTGGAAAAAGGAGAAGGTTTACAAGACGTGGATTTCACCTCCTACAAATTAGAGGAAAGCGAAGCCATGGTTATTCCCGGAAACTCGGTATACGGTATGCATGCCAAGGGGTTTGAGCAGGGATATATCATTTATTTTACCGACGATTTTTTCTCCTTACCCCAAAAGGAACTCTTCAACGGTTTTATGCAATACGCCATTTTCCAGGGGAAATTACAAGTCCCCATTCCTGAGGAAGAAAGGGAGCAAGTCGGAAAATATTTCTCCCTATTGCACCATGAGCAAAAGATGGAATCCAACCAAAATCAAATATTCATTTTACAAAACCTCATGCTTGCCTTATTGAATAAACTGGAAGGGCTTGTCCAATTTTTCCCCGGGGAAAATTCCTTTATCAATAAGAGATTGCTATTCCAAAAGTTTGTCTCCTTGGTAGAACTCAAATTCACCTCCGAAAAATCCGCTTCCGTTTACGCCGCAGAGATAGGAACTACCCTTAGGAACCTCAATGAAATCCTAAAGGAAATCGTAGGAATGACCGCTCAGGAATACATTATCAACCGCATCATGTTGGAAGCTAGAAGGGAATTGTGTTTCGGAATAAAAAGCATCAAGGAGATTTCCGCGGAATTGGGATACGACAGCCCTTATTACTTTTCAAGGATTTTTAAAAAACGGATGAAGGCAAGCCCCGACGAGTACCGCAAGCAATTTGCGGAATAGTGCATGATATAGGCAGGAATGTGCATTCCATAGCCGAGTAAGCAGTCTCAACTTTGCATCATTGAATAACAAAAATTAAGAACGATGCGAGTTAAGCTTCTTGCCGCAATTTTGCTTTTAACCTCATTCTCCTTTGTTTCCTGCGATAATGACGATGAACCAAGGGAAACTGTTTCAACCGATAACGTATTCGCCATGCCCGTCCGAAAAATCAAGGATGGCGTTAGCGTAAATGAATTCACTGCAGCCCGCGACGCTTACGTTGCCACCTTGGAAGCCGAATGGGGAACTCTAACGGATAGGGAAATCCAGCCCTTCTTCGATTTTACCTTTTCAGGTTTAGACCTAAGCCAAATCTATGTAGGATTCACCTCCTTCCAAGATCAAGAAACCTTCGGGCAAATCGGGGAGGTAACGGGTAGTACGCCTGAGGCAAACGAGTTCTTCAGCAAATTCGATTTCCTGGCTTTTGAGGTACTTCAGCCCTTGGATTCGGGTGAAGTGGTGGACTTGGCGAACCTTGCACCTCTCGGCAGTAATCAGGTATGGGAAATCGCTATCAGGGACATTTCCCAATACACCACTTTTGATCAAGTGGATTACGAAACCAAGCGTGATGCTTACTTGGATATCCTTAGCCAGCAGAATGGCTTTATCCGTGAAATTCAATGGAAATCCATTTCTAATCCGAACGTGGTAGTAGGAATGACCATTTACCGTGATCAACAAGCCGTTCAGGATATCAATAGTGATCAAGATTTCATTGACGCATATACCGCAACCGGATTCTTACAAGCATACCCACCCAATGTTTTCGGGATGATAAGTAATGTTTTGAAGTAAGGATTAATACTAGGGTATTCAATCAATCGCAAGGCGTTTTGCACCTAAACCTTGTTAAACCCAAACGGGGCGTCCTACTTTTTCCTAGATGAAAAAGTAGGCAAAAAATCACGGCTGTGACGGCTTCTTTACGCTTCAAAATCGATAAAATCCTAGGAATAAATAAACTCGGTCCCCATTCATTTTTTCAGGTGAATCCTTCCGCACTTGTATTTCAAATAAAAATGATTTGACCTCAAACAGTATTTCTTCCTTAAACGGATTTTACCGATTTTTCCACTAAATCCGTCAAGGCCGGGTCTTCTGAACCTCCGGGG
>JAHDDF010000580.1 GCA_020629475.1 Saprospiraceae bacterium | reverse complement strand
GAATTGAGCACTTGGATAAGGTTATTGAAATTGATCAATCCCCTATCGGGCGTACGCCACGCTCCAATCCGGCTACATATATAGGTGTGTTCGGTGATATACGGAAGTTGTTTACCAATATTCCGGAGTCTAAGATCAGAGGTTATAAGCCGGGGCGTTTCTCCTTCAATGTCAAAGGAGGCAGATGCGAGGTTTGTCATGGCGGCGGTAAACGCGTTATTGAGATGAACTTCTTGCCGGACGTTTACGTGGATTGTGAAACTTGTATGGGGAAACGTTACAATCGTGAAACATTGGAAATCCTGTATAAAGGGAAAAACATTTCCGATGTGCTAAATATGACGGTGGAAGAGGCAAATGATTTCTTTGAAAGCATTCCGTCCATTTACCGGAAAATAAAAACGCTAAAGGAAGTTGGTCTGGGCTATATTACCCTAGGACAATCCGCGGTAACCTTGTCCGGTGGTGAAGCACAACGCGTGAAATTGGCTGAGGAATTATCCAAACGGGATACCGGCAAGACCATATATATATTGGATGAACCTACCACGGGATTGCACTTCGCGGATATTAAGCAACTACTGAAAGTTTTAAACCGCTTGGCGGATAAAGGGAATACCATTTTGGTAATCGAGCATAATCTTGATGTTGTTAAGGTGGCGGATCATGTTATTGACATGGGACCCGAAGGAGGTAAGCGAGGAGGCACGGTAGTGGTAACCGGAACACCGGAAAAAGTAGCGAAAAGTAAGAAAAGCCATACGGGGCGTTTCTTGAAGGAAGAATTGAAATAGTGGGGTTGTTCAATCGGTAGTTCTGGAGCAACTTCAATAATCAATTTTTCGCGGTAACATCTAATATATATCCTAAAAAAGTTGATTTGGGGACAAAGGTTCTTTGTTTTTCCGAATTGATGCCTAAATTGCCGTTGTACATGCAACGGAAAGCCTTGGGAATGGATTCCAAGGTTAAGCACCGTTAAAATGACTTAAGGACGGCTTAAAAGGATGAGTGATAGGAATCCTTTTTCCTTATGGTACGTTTTTAGTATATGAGCCAGGTGAAATCTAAAAGGGTTTTACCAAAAAGAGAAAACGGGTATTTTCCCGAAATTGCCCACAGACGCAAAACTGATGACAGCCGGAAATCTGATATCGGAAATTATTCGCCCCCTTCAGCTAACCGACACCGGTACGCATGCCTTGGATATTATGGGTGAATATTTGCTTCGCCACCTCCCGGTGGTGGAAAATGGGCAATTGATCGGTTTGATTTCCGAGGACGATGCCTTGAACTTCGATCCTGATACCCCGCTTTCCGCATATGCGGTTCATTTTAGTCGCCCCTACGTTTCCGCACACAATCACATATACGAGATTCTTCGCCTAATGGCGGACTTCCGTTTAACGGTAATTCCTGTTGTGGATAAGGACGATCGCTACCTGGGTGTTATTACCCAAGAAGACCTAATGCAAAGGTTGGGGAATATGGGTTCCTTTACCTTGCCGGGAAGTATTATCGTTTTGGAAATGGACAGGCGTGATTACTCCTTAGCGAAGATATCCAGTATCATCGAGCAAGAGAACGCTGCGGTGATTAGTACTTTTATTACCTCCGATTTGAAGTCTAACCGTGCGGAGGTAACCCTTAAGATCAACAAAAAGGAGATCGCAAGGATCGTAGCGTCATTGCGCCGCTTTGGTTTTGACGTCAAGGCATCATTCCACGAGTCTGATTACCTCGATGATTCCCTAAGGGAAAATTACGAGGCATTCATGCACTACCTCAACGTTTAAGTCGGGCTTTTCTCCTATCCTACGGGGACGGAGTTCATGTTTTGTGCCATTACGTACCAAATCAAGGATACGAAAAGGAACAAGAACACAACAAATCCTAATACGAAGTATCCTTTATTGCCGGGATTGTAATCTGCCATTACTATGGTTTTTTATTTCCTGCAAAAGTAATCCTTCCTTTTCATTTTTACAATGACCTTTTTCCTAAGAATAAGATTTCAACATTTTTTGCGAAAAAATATCTATTTTTTGTTTTGTGACAGGCATTTTTCGAGTGTTTTAAAAACAGGTTAAAACATATTTCTAAAAAATATCATTCATTTTTTAAGAAATAGAAACTTTTTT
>JAHDDF010000078.1:11292-13617 GCA_020629475.1 Saprospiraceae bacterium | reverse complement strand
AAACCTTAGGGTGGAATTCCGTGATTTCCTTTTTTAAAACGGAACGGATATAATCACCCCCACAAGAATAATCATTGGGTTCAAAAGTGAATTTTACCTGCTTACCGTATCGTTCTCCCAATACTTCTTCAAGCCGTTTTGCGGCAGTGGTTTTACCTGAGCCGTCCAAGCCTTCAATAACGATAAAACGAGGTGATTCCATGTACGCTTTTTTGCAAAGGTAAGAAGATTTACCTAGGTGGATTATCTTTGAATGAGACCAAAAATATCTACAAAATGTCACCAACGCTTTTCGGAATATTGTTTTTGGGAGTGGTAATTCTCTTACTTGTTTTGGGATTCCGAATGGGAGAAAAAATAACGAAAGATGCGGATGCCAAAATGTATTTTAAAGAACTTTTACCAATAATGAAGAGCTTGGGTTTTGAGCCTCATGCAGAGGAAGGGATGTTGTTATTCTTCAAGGAGGAAAATGACAATACCTTTTTGGTGATGACCGAGAATGGATTACTTAAAATAGGAATTGTGATTCCGTATGATCCTTCTAAAGTAAGAACTTCGCTTCTCTTTAATTTAGGGGAGCATGGCTTTAATAACGGTGAATCAATAGGAGTAACTCCTTATTTTATTTTTAATCAATTTGAGAGTTGGAAATATGAGGATGTTCCCCTTTTGGTAAGAAAAAGTATTGGGGAACTCAGTAAAGCGGAAAAGGTAAAATCGATGCCTTTTTCGGAGTATTTGAATAAGATGAGGAAATGAAAAAGAAACGTTGCTCAGGCGCTGATGATTAGCCTTGCTAAGCTATTCAAGGAGAGAGGGAAATAAAAAAACCCGAATTTTACTCAAAAGCAAAATTCGGGATAATTCATATTTGCAATACTAATGCTAAAGCATTTTACCGCGTAAGCGTAATATCCCCTTCAATAATTAATTCTTTACCGTCGATAAAACGTACCCGGGCAAAGTATACAAAAACCGCTGGTTGCATTTCTTTTCCTCTTAATTTCCCGTCCCATCCGACATCCTGCTGATTCGGTTGGAAATCGATTCCTTCGAATACCAATTCTCCCCATCGGTCAAAAATCCGGAACTCCTCAATGATTTCAACGCTGGCATCGGCATAAACAAATACGAAATCGTTTACGCCGTCATTATTAGGCGAGAATACATTAGGAACGTAAACGGCTCTAACCTTATTCAATCTAACCAATAAATCCTCGTCCACGGTACAGCCGTTAATGGTATCGGTAACCATTACATTGTACTGTGTTGTACTCGTAGGCATGGCTGTCACTATGTTACAATCCGTACAACTCAAGGAGTCGGAAGGCGTCCAAGTAAGGATGGTGTTCTCTTGGTTTTGATAAGCCTCTAAATTCACGGATTGCCCAAGAACAATGGTCGTATCCAAGGGGAAGGCGGTCACCAAAAGTTCTTCCGGTTGATCCACGAAAACATCCAATGAATCCAAGCAGCCGTTCGCGTCTTGTATGGTTACGGTATAAGTATCCGAAGGAAGCCCTTGGAAAATAGTATCCGCGATGAAACCATCTCCCGTAAGGGAATAAACATAAGGACCCGTTCCTCCTGAGGCATTTTCAATAACTACGGAACCATTGGACTCGCCAAAACAACGAACATCCAAACTACCCAAGTTAAGTACGAAAGGATCGGGTTGACCCACCGTTACGGTTTCAGCTTCGATACATCCGTCAACATCCGTAACCGTTACGGTATAAGTACCCGCAGGAAGATCAACCGCCGTTGGAGTTAATTGACTACCCGCAAATGCGTCCCAAGAATATTGATAAGGAGCCTGACCACCGGAAACGGAAACCGTCGCGGTGCCATCGGAACCATTAAAACAATCTGTATCCGTAGCGGAGGTCCCGTCAATTACAAGAGTGGAAACCACATTGATATCTACATCTAAACTCGTAGAACAACCATTTGCGTCAAATACGGTAATCGTGTTTATTCCGCCGCAAAGGTTATCCGGTGTATCGGAATTATTGCCGTTGTCCCAAGAGTAAGTATATGGAGCCGTTCCGCCTGAGGCAATGATGTTTGCCGTTCCGTCACAAGCGGTACAATTAGCGGGTGTAGTTGCTTGAAGGGTAATAACAACAGGTGCGGGTGCCCCGATACTTACGCTTTGGGAAACCGTACATCCGTTAGCATCCGTAACGGTTAAGGAATAAGTGCCCGAGGGGATATTGGTAACCGTTTCGTCTTGCCCTGCCGCGGCACCGTCCCAAGTATAAGTATACCCGGGTGTTCCTCCGGTTACGGCTACGGTGATGGAGCCGTCCGAGGAATCGG
>JAHDDF010000078.1:0-11192 GCA_020629475.1 Saprospiraceae bacterium | reverse complement strand
GCTGAACAGCCATTATCATCCGTAACGGTTACGATATAATTTCCGGCGATAAGGTTCGTCGCCGTTTGTCCCGTTTGGGGAATGGCACCTGTTCCCCAAGCAAAAGTATAGGGTGCCGTTCCGTTTGATGCACTAACCGTTGCTTCCCCGTCAGGATTGTCACAGTCGGATTGTTGCTGGGTCATCATTCCGGAGACATTAATTGCCGTAGGTTCACTAACTGTTACCGTAGCGGTAGCCACACAGCTATTCGCGTCGGTAACGATTACGGTGTAAGTTCCTGCGGGCACCCCGCTAACCATAGCATCCGTGCTAGGGATAGGCGTATCCCAAAGGTAGGCGTAACCGGGTGTTCCGTCACTTGCCGTTACGGAAACACTACCGTCCGAACCTCCGTTACAACTTACGTCGGTAAATGAGGTAGCTAAGGAAAGTGCGGAAGGTTCATTTACGCTAATGCTACTCGTTACGGAACATCCATTGTCGTCCGTTATGGTTACCGTATATGCTCCTTGACTCAATCCGGTAGCGGTTGCCGTATTTTGACCTGAACTCCAAGCAAAATTGTAACTGCCCATTATGGTTCCGCCCGTAGCGGTTACGATAGTTGTTCCGTCCGAACCACCATTACAATTTACGTCCGTAGCGGAAAGCACGGGGACAATGGGATTCGGTTCCGTAATGTCAGTGGAATAAACGGCGGTACATCCTAATCCGTCAGTTACGGTAACGGAATAAGTTCCTTGGGTTAATCCGGTAGGATTATTTGTGGAGCCTGCCGCTGCTCCGGTCCAGTTATAGGAATAGTTGCCGTCTCCTCCTGTTACGTCCAAGGAAATGGAGCCATCGGAACCGCCGTTACAGCTCACATCAATTACGGCTAATTCCGTGATTACGACAGGAGAGAATTCTTCAATATCAATACTCGTCTCGTCGGTACAGCCGTTAATATCGGTAATAGTCACGGAATAAGTTCCCGCTGATGTAACGCTAACATTAGCACCCGAACCCGTTACGTTAGGGCTCCAAGTATAGGTAGGCGTTCCTTGGGTTACCGAGGTAGATGCATCAAGGGAAATACTTGGTACATCACAATAAATTTGAGTCCCCGGTGCTGCGATTACGGCAGTAGGAGGTGTCGTATTCTCCCCGATACTAATGGAGTTCGTAGAAGTACAACCGTTTGCGGAATCCGTAATGGTTACGGTGTAAGTCCCTTGAGCGGAAACGGTGGCGGTATTTCCTGAACCCGTCGCGCCGGCACTCCAAGTGTAGGAAGGTGTTCCTTGTGCCGTAGGGCTTGCGGTTAGGGTAATACTATTTATATCACAAGTGATATCGGGTGCGGATGATGCCAAGGTTACTCCCGGAGGTATCGTGTTTTCACCGATATTTACCGAAGCGGTTGAAGTACAACCGTTGAACCCGTCCGTTACCGTTACGGAGTAAGTTCCTTGCGAAGAAACGGAAACGGTGCTCCCGGTTCCTGTTACGCCTGGACTCCAAGTATAGGTTGCTGTTCCTTGGGTGGTAGCATTTGCCGTAAGGCTGATGGATGTTATATCACAAGTGATTTCAGTATCTGAAGCATTTAAAGTAAGAGGGGGCGGTGTTACATCTCCAAGGACACTGACCGTTGCTTGGGTCGTACATCCATTATCTGAATCCGTTACGGTAACCGTATAGTCTCCGGGGGTAGAAACGGAAACCACGGAACCACTACCCGTAACACCCGGGCTCCAAGCGTAGGAAGGTGTTCCCTGAACGGTAACTGCCGCGGTTAGATCTATGCTCGGGACATTACAGCTTAGAATTGCTGCGGATTGACTCAAATTTACTGCAGGCGGAGCCGTGTCTTCTCCAATATTAACCGATGCGACTTCGGTACAACCATTCGCGGAATCCGATACGGTTACGGAATAGGTTCCTTGGGCGCTAACGGTAACCGTACTTCCCGTTCCTGTTACTCCACCACCCCAAGCATAAGATGCGGTTCCTTGGACTGTTGCATTTGCCGTTAAGGTTATGGATGTAACCGTACAGGTAATTTCAGGAGCGGAGGGAGAAATAGTTACGGTCGGTGGCGTGGTGTTTTCCCCTACGGTAACGGAGCCGGTGGAAGTACATCCATTATCCGAATCCGTAATAGTAACGGTATAGGTTCCTTGGTTTGTAATGGTAGCAGTGGCGCCTGAACCGGAGGCGCCCGTACTCCATGTATAAGAAGGTGTTCCTTGAACACTAGGTGTTGCCGTTAGGGTAATCGAGGTGATATCGCAAGTGAAATCAGTTTCGGATGAATTTACGGTGACGGAAGGAGTGTCAAAATCTTCACCTACCATTATGGATGCTGTAGTGGTACAGCTGTTTGCTCCATCAGTTAAGGTAACGGTGTAGGTTCCGCCCGTTGATACGGTGACGGATGCCCCTGAACCGGTAACACCTGTACTCCATGCGTAGGAGGGCGTTCCTGTAACTTGGGAAGGCGTAGCGGTAAGGGTTGCCGTAGGATTGGCGCAGGTTACTTCAGGAATGGAGGAACTTAAAGAGACCGTGGGATTACAGGAACCGGCGGTACAAGTAAGTTCATATACGTTATCGTCGTCGCAGTCATTGATGGGACGAACCATTATGGTGGCGGATTGTCCTTGGGATAAACCTGAGACGATATGGGATAAGGCGCCGTTGTTCGGGCTTATCCAAGTAGTTCCCCCATCAAGGCTGACTTCGTAAGTAGTGGCACCTATATCGTTCCAGTCAAAGGTTATAGAGTTGAGGGTTTCCGTACAATTAATATTAATGGCGGGATAAATAGGACCTTCAATAATGACGACCGTAATTTCATCCGTTTCACAAACGCTGGATTGAACGGAAATGGTAACGGTTTCCGAGCCTTCAAGCATATTATCCTCTATGGGGTCTACTTGAAAGGTGACGGATTGCTGCCCTGCGGGAATAGTTACCGAGGAGGGAAGTGTTACATAATCCACACCATTAATTGCGGTTCCCGAAATGGTCATCGGAATTACGTAATCCGTGGCGGCGGGTTCGTCTAAGGTGAAGGTGATGTCCGCTACGTCATCCGTACAATCCTCGTTTACGGAACCGTCAGCGCTTGCCGTAGCTACATTGATATCAAGGATACCGGAAGTAAAAGAGTTTGCTTCCAAGAATACGCCGGAGTCAAGGATTCCGTCTCCCGCATCCGCGATAGCGAGTTTGATGTGGTAGGTTTCGCAAGGAACGACGGTAGCGGTAGCTTCAAGAGCAACCGTCATTCCGTCAAACTCTACGTTTGGACCATTGGTATTATCAATGAAAAAGGATGAAAAAGCTAAAGAACCATTGGGTGCGTTACAATTGGTCCCAAGACCAAAAGCTCCTACGGATCCATTGTTCACTGTGTTAATAGCAACGGGTAAAGTGGTGCTTGGAATCAGGGCAATATTGGTAACCGGAAAAGGTGTGGTTACCCCTGATAGGAAAAACCCGAATACATCGTTAAAATCGGAACAAGCATATTCATTGTATTCCTCCGAGGCAAAAACATACCTAAAAGTTACGGTGTTTGATAAGGGGATAAAATCAAATTCAAGGACACTGGCATCGAAAGTTCCGAACGGAGTATTGGCAAGAGCGTCCAATTGGGGATCTCCTGCTCCACAAAGCCCGTCAAAGCAGAATATATCCGGGGAAACGGAGGAAAAGCCGTCGTTGATATTGTTACCTGCTATCGCGAAATCTTGACAAAATCCCGTGGATAGCATTATACCTTCGGAAAGGGGAAGGTTGCTGTTTGAATTGGTAAATGCCGCAATTTGATCGGCATCGGCATTGGTTACGGTAATATTACTGACGGTAACACCTCCGCCCAAAAATACATCCTCAACCAATTGGGTCGGTGTTTGGGAATTATCAACCACCAATTGAGCATTAGCGAATACGGGTAAGAGCAATAATGAAAGGGCAAGCCCCTTCAAAACGAGTGTTTTGATCGAATCCATGGTTCTTATGTCTTTAGTCGGTTCAAGCTTAGGAAACTTGATAATACTTGAAACAAATAAACGTAAGAGCCTTCTCTAGCTTACTTTGAGTCAAGTACTTCTAACTAATATAAGACAATGAAGCCGTTTTAGATAAAGTGGGTGCCTTGTTGGAATGATATCCGGACGGAATCGGGAATAAATTTAGGCTTTGAAATCATCCACGACCCTTAAAAAAGTCCGGAAAGCAACAAATTTCCCCTCGTATCTTTCCATGTGATCCTTTTGAAGAGCGGGAGCCGCTTTTTCTTGGTATTCCATGATTTTGGAAAAGCTTTCCCCTTCGTATTGGATGTTATAGGTAATGCCGTCCGCTTCATTATCCTGCATTACACGGGTCATTCTTGCCCCTTGGAAATATCCCGTTTTCAATACGTCAGGAATATGGGTTTCCTTCATCCAGGATACCCAATCATTATGGATTCCGGGGACGACTTTTACGGTAACGCTATATATTATCATGCTCATTCATTTACAAGGGGACAATTCCTTTGTTTTCTTCGTTTGAAGAATCAGAACCCTCCCTAGGAAAACCGGATGTTAAAAAAGCCTAACTTTGGGGCTTTGAACACCCGTTCGTATGCAAGATACACTGTACAAGAAATTCCTTCAGGATAAGAAGGACGGAAAAAAAAGTTTTGCCTGCTTATTGGATCCCGATAAGCTAAGCCTCAGTAACGTGGATGATGCCATCAAAATGAGCATAGAATCCGAGGTAGATTACTTTTTCGTTGGCGGAAGCCTTATCGTAAACTTGATGTTGGATGAGCTTATCTCCAACATCAAGAAACAATGTGATATTCCCGTTATCCTTTTCCCCGGAGGCACCAACCAAATTTCCTACCGTGCCGATGCGTTGCTTTTTCTTTCCTTGATTTCAGGAAGAAATCCGGATTTATTGATTGGGAAGCATGTTGAAACGGCACCTTTCCTTAAAATTAGTCCTCTGGAAATACTTTCTACCGGATATATCCTAGTAGATGGCGGCGTACCCACTACGGTATCTTACATGAGTAATACCTACCCCATTCCCGGAAATAAGGACGATATAGCCGTTTGCACGGCGATAGCGGGAGAGTTCCTAGGTTTGAAGCTTATGTATATGGATGCCGGTTCCGGTGCAAGGACACCCATCAGCGATAGCATGATTACCAAGGTTAGTTCCGGAGTGGATTGTCCGCTAATTATTGGCGGGGGAATCCGTACGCCGGAAATGTGCAAACAAAAAGCCCTTGCCGGTGCTGATGTTGTTGTTGTAGGGAACGCTATTGAAAGTGAGCCTTCCTTGGTCAAGGAAATGGCGGCAGCGGTACATGAAGCATCAAGTGTAAAGGTCTAGGGAACCATTTTTGGTGTTCCGGCATTAATACCCTCAAACGGCATTACGCTTGGAAGGAATCGTTATAAAATCTACAGGGTCTTGGTACTTGGTTCGTCGCTCCGACGGCGAGATCATCCGTGCCCGCATCATCGGTAAGTTTCGCCTGGACGGTAAGAAACTCACCAATCCTGTTGCCGTAGGTGATCACGTTCTTCTAAAAGCGGAAAAAGGAGAGGAGGAAACCGCTGTTATCAAGGAAATCCTTCCTAGGGACAACTACATTGTTAGGAGTTCTCCCAGAAAGAAAATGCATCTCCATTTAATTGCCGCCAACGTTGATCAAGCCGTCGTTATCAACACGATTGTACAGCCCAACCTCAAGCAGGGTTTTATCGATAGGTTCCTCCTCATGACGGAACCGATGGATATTCCGGTTGTCATCATTTTCAACAAATCGGACCTTTGGGGCGAGGAAGAAACCGAAACCTTTGAAATCCTTCAGGAGATTTATGAAGAAATCGGTTATAAAACGATGCGGATTTCCTCGGAAAGCGGTGAAGGAATAGAGGAGTTAAAAGAATTACTCAAGGACAAAACCTCCTTGCTCTCCGGTCATTCGGGCGTCGGGAAATCCACGCTTATCAACACCCTTGACCCTAGGTTAGACCTTGCCACAATGGAAATCTCCGATTATTCCGGCAAGGGACAACATACCACCACTTTCGCCGAAATGCACGAGCTTGCTTTCGGCGCTTCCGTTATTGATACGCCCGGTATCAAATCACTTTCCTTCATCAATATGGAGCCGGAAACCGTTGCGCATAACTTCCGTGAGGTTTTCGCACACTCCCATAATTGCCGTTTCGGCAATTGTACACATAGAAACGAACCCGGCTGCGCGGTAAAATCCGCCGTTGAAGAAGGCGCAATTAGCGAAATCCGCTATTTCAATTATTTGACGCTCTTCGACGAAATCTCGGATCAAAACCATTGGGAGCGCAATATGGATTTATAATCCGGAATCCCATTTTCGAATTTACAAGTCTGATTTATCCGTTCTTTACGTCTAAGTTTAAAGCTTTTGGCTATTAGCTTTTAGGGTTTAGGGTAAGAAGGATATTAAAATTTAACATCTAAATGCTCCGACTGCTTACATTTGCAGCGGATTTTCACAAATTAGTCCAATATGCATCAGTATATATCAGGTTTGTCAGCCCATGAAGGGCAACAAGCTACCCTTAAAGGTTGGGTCTACAACATGCGTGTTAGTAAGACCAATATTTTTATCGAATTGCGTGATGGCTCCGGTTTTCTACAGTGCGTTATCTCCTTGGATGAGGTAGGCGAGGAAGCTTTTGAAAGTGCCAAGCGCCTTTCCCGTGAAGCATCCCTTTCCCTGACGGGGGAGGTCATTAAAGATGAAAAGCAAATCGGGGGATATGAACTTCGTGTTACCTCCTTCGAAATTTACGGTCAATCCCCTGAATTCCCCATTCAAGCTAACGAAACGGTTCACGGCGTACGCCACTTGGCGGATCGTCGTCACCTTTGGTTACGCTCCAAGCGCCAATGGGCAATCATGCGGGTTCGTAACCGGGTAATCATGGCGATCCATGAATTTTTCCAAGAGGAAGGATTCGTTCAAATGGACGCGCCCATCTTTACCGGTAACGCCTGTGAAGGAACCACGGATTTGTTCGAGACGGATTTCTTCGGACAACCTGCCTACATTTCCCAATCCGGTCAGCTTTACGGTGAGGCAATGGCGATGGCGCAAGGGAAAATCTACACCTTCGGTCCTACTTTCCGTGCCGAGAAATCCAACACCCCGCGCCACTTGGCGGAGTTCTGGATGATTGAGCCGGAAATGGCGTTTTATACCAACGAGATGAACATGGATTTGATCGAGAAATTCGCTCGATTCGTGGTCAACTCCTGCTTGGAGAAATGTAAGGTGGAATTAGAAACCCTAGGAAGGGATACGTCCCGTTTGGAAATGGTAAACAAGCCGTTCCCGAGGGTTTCTTATGATGATTCCATCAAAATCCTTAGAGGTGAAATGGATGTCGAGGGTAAAAACGCCATCGCCGTCCAAGAAAAAGATCTAGCGGATGCCAAGGTCGCTATCGAGGAAAAGAAGGCGGATATCGAAGCCAGGGAAAAAGCCATCAAGGCAGGAATGAAGAAAGGACCTCGTAAATTCAACGAGTCCAAAATACTAGCCTTAAGAAGTGAAATCGCAGACTTGGAGGAGCTTTGCCGTAACATCCCCGGTTGGATTGAATCCGCCGCGAACTTCAAGCACGGTGAGGACTTCGGTGATTCCGACGAGAAGCTTTTGACCCGCGTATTCGATGCGCCGGTAATGGTATACAACTGGCCCACGAAAGTGAAGGCTTTCTATATGAAGGAAGTGGATGGAGACCCGGATTACGTGAAGGGGGTAGACCTACTAGCGCCGGATGGTTTCGGCGAAATCGTGGGTGGTTCCGAGCGTGAAACGGACTTGGACGTACTCCTTCGTAAAATCAAGGAACACGACCTTCCGATGGAGGAATTCGAGTGGTACTTGGATCTTCGTCGTTTCGGTTCCGTACCGCATTCCGGTTTCGGACTAGGTTTGGAAAGAATGGTAAGATGGGTTTGTGATATCCATCACCTCAGGGAAACCATTCCGTTCCCGAGACGTTACGGCCGTTTGTTGCCATAGTAGCTATTATTAAAAGGTACGGTGCAAGGGAAATGAACTTTGCACCGTATTTTTATTTGGTGAAGTTGCTTAACGACTCCGACAATAAATTTTGACAATGAAAAGATCCCTTTATGCCTTAGCGGCGATGAGCCTGCTTGTATTTTGCTCAGGATGTATAGATGATTTATTCACGCCCGAAGTAGGACAGAAATACCGTGTGACTTTTGAGGGGAATTGGACGGAAGGCAATCATCCAACCGATTTTCCATCCAATGATCACTTTTCCGATTTTATCGGGGTAACCCATTCCGCTTCCTTCTCCATGTTTGAGGAAGGGCTTGATATTGCTTCCGCAGGTTTGGAGAATATGGCGGAAACAGGAGGCGTTACGCCCTTGGATGAGGAAATTTTGGATATCATTCAAGCCGGAAACGGTTTCGATTATATTACGGATAGAGGCGTAAACAAAGGGGACGGAGATAGGAATTTCCCCATTTTCGTGGATGAGGAACATCCCGAGGTTACCATTTTTACCATGATTGCCCCTAGCCCGGATTGGTTTTGCGGCGTGAAAAATTTTAGCCTTTTACAAAACGGGAATTGGATAGAGGAAACCTTGGTTCCGGTTACGGTTTGGGATGCGGGAACGGATAACGGCACTACCTACACTTCCGAGGACTCGGATACCAATCCCAGGGAGCCGATTCAATTGCTAACCGCACCACCATTAGGTGATGGGGCAGGCGTTACGCCACCTATTGGTTATTTCCGCTTTGAGCGCCGTTAGAACCAAATCCTAGTAAACGATGTTTTCTACTTGCTAAAATTGATAGTCATGAGCTTCTTGAAAAATATGAAAAACGATTCCGCTAAATTCCACGGTAACTGGAAGGAATTGACATCCATCGAACAATTGGAAAACGCCTTAAAGGATTCCCATAATAAACCCGTAGGTTTCTTTAAGCATAGTACACGTTGCGGCATCAGTGCCCGCGCCAAGTTCGTCCTAGAGGATGACTGGAATATCGAAGCGGACGCGATTGACTTTTACTACTTGGATTTACTCCAACACCGCGATGTTTCCAATAAGATTGCGGAACTAACACAAGTACACCACCAGTCTCCCCAAGTCGTTATCGTCAAGGACGGGGAAGCGATCTATGATGAGTCTCATCACGATATTAACGTGAAGGAGATTGCGGAGATGATTGAAGGGTAAGGCTTTTCAATACGGCGCATCCGTATACACCTCCAAATCCTGCTTTTCACTCAATTCCTGGGGCAAGAAAGAAGTTGATATCAAATGCAGTTCCTTGAGGTTTTTCAATTCCGCCAAGGCGGGAGAGATAAACTCGATGGGTTGCCTTCGTAGGTCTAAACGTTCAAGTCCTTTGAAGTGTAATAGCCTTTCATCCAAGCGTAAAAGCTCCCCTTCTTGCCAAATGATTTCCTTGATGTTTTCCAAGGAGAATAGAATTTCAGGGATGGCTTCCAAAGCACAGTACGGGAGCCGTAATCTATCGTGACTAACGAATGATTCAAGCAGTCTCAAAGCTTCCTTTGAATGGTTTTGTTTTAGGATAAGACCAAGTATTTTCCCTGCCAGTCTTTCATTATCCGTAAGCTGTGGCTGATGCCATTGGGAGCGTACTTTTCCCGGCTCCATAATGAGTGTCATCCAAAGGGGAATGAGTTCCTTGATTTCCGGGTCGCCGAGTTCCGCACCGGATAAAATTTCCAAGGCGAGGGTCTGGGAAGCCTTGTCCTCGCTCATGAGCAGGCGCTCCACTTGGGACATAAGATGTTCTAGCCGCCCCATTGCCATTTTCCGGTTACGCGGTTGTAGTAGGATTCCAAGAGTTTCCTTGAAATATTTCCGGGGTCTTCTCTCTCCTCCACGGCTTCGTAGACGCCGTTGTTTTTCTTCAGATGAAATATTATCGGGAATCGTGCTTCCGGAGGGACGTCCGCTACATTATCCAATGCGCCCCAACGCAAATCCGTAAATACGATGGTGGAGCCATCTTCCGATGGTTCTAAGAAATAATATCCATCCGAGAATCGGGTAAGAATCTCAATATGGGGATCATTCTCGTGCCCTGCTAACAAATGATGATTCTTCTTGAATTCCATAAAGGCGGGAATCTCCGGCTTCGGGTCCATTTTGGAATATGCACCAATGAAGTATGAGGTATCCGATTCCGCGGTCCCCGACCAAAGTATGGCATTGAAAATCCCCGGCGAAGTAGTGTATCGTTCGTAGTTAATCCCATGTTTTGCCAAGGAGGATTCAAATACCTCGTTCATGGTACCCTTATTTAATCCTGCCCAAAACAAGTAGCCGATACTGACGGCAAGCCCCAAGTAGTTGGTAATGCGTCTTGCGGGTGCATTCCTGCGCATCATGGAAACAAGAATAACGAAAATCAGGAAGGGAACGGTGTAAAAAGGATCCGCAACGGAAACTGAATTCAAGGCAAAACGCGCCTTGGAAAAGGGCATAAGTATTTGTGTTCCGTAAGTGGTACAGACATCCAATAGGATATGGGTTAAGAAGCACCAGAAAAAGAAAAAATACCAACCCCAATATCCTACCTCTATATCGGATTGCTCTCTCTTGATGTATCGAATTAAGGGGATGAGTAAACCGATAAACAAAACTGCGGGTGCTACGATGCCCCAAATGGTGTTGGTGGAATAAGCCGCATAACCTATCAAAGAGGCAATAAATCCGACTCCTATTATTAAAGGGATTCCGATAATGGCGCGATACCATCGTTGTTTGTAAAAATCCTTTCCGTAAAACCATTTACAAAAACCCGCGAAGGCGAATGATGCCACCACTACCCAAAACAAGCTATGCGAAAGCCCACGGTGCGCGTCCATGGCTTGCATGGGTTCCAGCCATACATTGGATATGATATCCAAGTCGGGAATCGTGCCGGCTACGGCACCCAAGGCAAGGGCGCGGTTTCCCAGCTTTTTTCCCAACACTACCTCGCCGGTAGCGGCGCCCAAAACGATTTGCGATAAGGAATCCATATGGTGATTTAGGAATAGTCCCTGTTTTTGAAGTTAACCCGAAAATTTCGATCTTGTTTTCTTGAACAAGAACTCCAAGTAAGACAAAATTATG
>JAHDDF010000579.1 GCA_020629475.1 Saprospiraceae bacterium | reverse complement strand
GAGATGAAAGGAAAAGGCAAAGCCAAGGCTGACGAAATGAAGGGAATCGGTAAAGGAAAGGGGAAGAATAAAGACAAGTAAAATTTGTCGTTCTTATCCAAGAAGAGGCTTGCGTCCATATAGGCGCAAGCCTTTTTTGTTAACTGTTAATTTTTTTTCCGCTAATGATAAAAATCAAAGGGAAGTTTCGCTAATTTCATGCCCGAATTACAAATTCAATTCAACAAAACGAAACGGACTTATGAAAAAGTTATTAACCATTCTTTTGGCCCTAGGGCTTTTCGGATTGTTCTCCTGTGGAGGTGCAACCGAGGAAGGCAGCGTTCTTGACAATGCTGTTGATGCAGTTAAAGAAACCACTGACGCCGCTGCCGATAAGGTAGGCGATGCTGCTGACGCGACCAAAGAGGTTGTAGGTGATGCAGCTGATAAAGTGGGTGAAGTTGCAGGTGATGCTGTTGACAAAGTGGAAGAGGGTGTTGATTCCCTTGCTTCCAAGGCGAAAGCAGTAGGTGAAGACGTAAAAGAAGCCGTAACCGGCGACGATCAGTAATTACGTCATTACCGATTACTCGAAAGGCTTGTGTCCCCTCGGACATAAGCCTTTCTTTTTTGTATTGATACCTGTTTTTGCCTTACCTTTCTTTCCGACAAATTCGAGACCAATGAAAAATCAAATCCTATTCTTACTTCTTGCTTGCCTTTTTCTATTATCCTGCGGGAAAAAAGAAAAAACTTGCCATGACATGTCGGACATGTCCAAGGACGAGGAATTCCAAAATGAGCATGAAATACCCGATTCCCTTGCTTTTGAACCTTCCGGTTCCATTATTACCTTCAAGGCAACGGATGGCAAGGAAGCTTCCCTCTATCAGGTAAGTTCACAAAAATCCGCCGCCAATTACCTCTTCATGATTCATGAATGGTGGGGCTTAAACGATTACATCAAACAAGAAGCCGAGAAATACGCGGAGGAACTTGGGGTTACCGTTTATGCCTTGGATTTATATGACGGGAAGGTAGCGGAAACAAGGGACTCCGCAGCCGTTTACATGCAAGCCACAAAAAAGGAACGCGCGGAAGCCATTATCCAAGGCGCACTTGCCCTTACACCGCCTGAGGCAAACGTAGCCACCATTGGTTGGTGTTTCGGTGGTGGTTGGTCCTTGAACTCGGCTATACTGGGCGGGGATAAAATCAAGGGCTGCGTTATTTATTACGGGATGCCAACGGATGAAATTTCTGAATTGAAAAAACTTAAAACGGATGTCCTAGGGATTTTCGCCAAGGATGATAAGTGGATAAATCCGGAGGTCGTGGAAGCCTTTGGGAAGAATATGGAGAAGGCAGGCAAAAAATCGGATAATCATATCTTCGATGCGGACCATGCATTTGCCAATCCGAGTTCCCCGAGATACAAGGAAACACCGGCAAAAGAGGCACGAAAAATCACATTGGATTATCTCAACAAAAAATTCAATTAAACGTGGCTTCACGATTTAACAGAAGAACCCGCGAACGGAACGGGAAAATCAAACGATGGGGCGAATCGCAAGGCTACGTTTATGAAGGAAAACCTTCTTTTAGTCCTCATAAATTATTAAAAGGTTTTCGGTTAATGCGTGCGGCGGGCCGTAGATCTTTTAAGAATTTCATGACTCGAGATTTACCTTCCGGCGATAGGATTCGAATGTTCGAATATCACTATGTGGTAAGTACCGGTAACGCGGTGGTAGTTATTGAACAAACGGTATTCTGCTACGAATCCAAAAAGCTTGCACTTCCTAGATTTGAAATAAGACCCCGCCCCTCAGCCGGCAGGTTTTTTATGAAAATGGGCTTGGGTAGGAAAAACTTCCTAATCGACAACAAGGACTTCAATCTCTTTTTTAAATTAAAAATCAAGGAAGAGGATAGTCGTATTTTTGAGGTCGTCGAGGATGTAACCATAGATGTTTTATTGAAAAACCCGGGATACTACATGGAGTCCGACAACTTCTTTTTCATCCTCTTTAAATCGGGAAAAAAATTACCGCCTGAAGAATGGAAAGACCTAGAACGATTCGGGATAGACTTGGCGGAAAGTATGAGGTATTGACGAATGGGTCAATTACGAATGGGTCAATTACGAATGGGTCAATTACGAATGGGT
>JAHDDF010000077.1 GCA_020629475.1 Saprospiraceae bacterium | reverse complement strand
CGACCCCGACCTTGGCAAGGTCGTGCTCTACCAGCTGAGCTACTTTCGCGTTTCACCAATAGCTTTCTCTTGGTGCGGGGCAAATATACGGTAAGCAGTTTCTATTATTCAAATATCCTTACAAGTTTTTTAATGTTTTTTTAGGTAGAAAAGTTCCCCGACTTGAAAATTAAGGACTTACAACGTGAATTTTTTATCAAAAGAAAAACCATAATCCCGCTCGTGACTTACCAAGAGTAAACCCGCACCTTTTTCCTTGACTTTTCCCTCGATCAATTCTTTGGCGGTTATGATGTTTTCTTCATCCAAATGACTAAAAGGCTCATCCAAAATCAGGAAGTCAAAAGGGTGGAGTAGGGCGGAAATAATAGCTACCCGTTGTCGCTGACCGTAGGATAACTTTTCCACCGGTTTTTCTATTTCCCCTTCTAAGCCTAATTGCTGAATCAAGGATTTTGCTTCATCGGAATTTTTTGTACCCGATAATTCCAAGGACATTTCAATGTTTTCCAAGCCTGTCATGCCCGGAATCAGTTTTAAATCTTGAAATACCACCGATACTTTGTTTCTCCGGATATCGGTAAGTTTTTCGGGGCTTAAGGATTTTACGTTTTCTCCATAACAAAACACCTCGCCCTCGTAATCCTTTCGGTAACCGATAATGGCATGGACCAAAGTAGATTTCCCCTTACCGGATGGTGCTGTAACCAGATAGGATTCGCCCTTTTCAAAAGTCAATTCCTTATCCCAGATATCCGAAGGAGGGACTTGGGGCAAGCTAAAAATCGGTTCCGGCTTTACTTTAGATAATTTGATCATACTACAAATATAAAAGACGTAAGACCTGAATGGGTCTTACGTCTTACATCTTATTTCTTAGGTCTGGGATTAACGCTCCGCGTTTCTCAAAATCTGGGACTTTAAGAAATTACCCGCGTCCTCGGAAGTTAACTCCAAAACCGCGTTGCCTTCCTTGGCGGTAAGCTTGAAACCTTCGATTCCTTCCGTTTCACCGTCGTCAAGAAGGGCATCACCCATTTTTGCGGGGAATCCTTTAGCTCCTAGGAAACCGGATGAAATCTCCTTGTAATCAGAGGAAGCCATACGTGCGCCACGTGGTAATCCGCCTTCCTTAGCCGCCTTGATCAAATCAGCATCAGCCGAAATGAATAGGATACCGTCATTGATGATCACCTTAGCATCATTAGCGCTTCCTTTTCCGCCGAAGCTTTCGTGGAAGTCCTGCGCCATGGATTTATCACCGATGGTATAAACGTTATCGGATTCCTTGCTCAGACCCATCATGCTTTCGAAAACATTGAACACCTTAGGGAATTTATCCTCGTCAATTTTCAAGGCGAAGATACCTGCGGGTTTACCGTCGGAACCTGCGGTTTGGGTAGCAATCATCATATCGCCATCAATAGCGTCCACAATGTCCTTTATGGTAAGACCCATTTCTTTAAGCGGACCTGCCTGTTCGGCAAAACCAAGTACGTTCTTTTCCTTCAATAACATATAAAGCCCCTTGGTGTCCAAAGCAAAGGTGAATACGGCGCCTACGTTGTCCTTAGGGACATAAGCGGAAAAATCCGTTTTCAAGGAAGACTTGAAAGGCATGTTCAAATCCTTGGACACCTTATCTTTTAATAAGAAATCCAAATCAAGGGTCATGGTACGATCCTCGAAATCTACACCTCCGTTGATATAATTTCCGATAAGATCCTCTTGGGAGAAGCCCGCCAACATGGCATAGCTACCGTACTCGGAACTCTTTGCCAATGCGTCACCGCTCAACATAAAGGTGAAATCATCATCCTTTCCGGCAATCTTGTTGAAATTGGAATTTGCGGTAATGGCACCCGGTTCAGCCGGATTGAATACCTTTTCCAATCTTCCGGGAATACCTGCTTTGGTTCCTGTTCCGAAGAAAGCGATTTCATCGTTGTACGCAACGAAGTTACCACCGTTGATACTGTAGGTGTAACCGTTTCCTTGGTTTTGACCTAGGTTTCCGCCCGTACGGTCCAATAAATCCTTGAATTTATCGACATCGGAAAGATTAACGATCATCCCGTTTACCATATCATCGGTATTGTCAGGATTGACGTCGGTTAGCATGTAGCCGTTCATGGTCAAATCAATACCGCTTTCGGAAGGATTTTCCAATATCCGCGCCATATTTGCGTCTTGTCCGGAAGCCTCGCGAATCATTTCTTTGTAAAAATCACGGGTTTGTAAGTCTTCGAAATCCGCTTTCTTGAATATTTGCGGTATCCTAATGACGGAAACCTGGGAAACGTCCGCCGGGATGTGGTTTACGGCAGGGTCGGACATAACGTCCACGGTCTCCTTTTTACAGGAGGAAAATACGACTAGCAGTGCTAGGGGGAGAATCAAAAATAACTTTCTCATGCTCTGTCTTGTAATTAAAATGATGCCTGTGCATTAATATAAGGGCAAAGGAAACCATTATTTCCCAATCCGGATAATGTCCCGGATGAAACCCGGCTAAAATTTGACGAACAACGGTTTATGCGATATCAAATACATCCGAAAATCATTTTGGGCAAGGAATTATCCAAGTCCGAGACCTACAATATAGTAGGGGCGGGCATATCCGGGCTCATGGCGGGCTTTTATTTGATTTATGAAAAAACGGATAGCCCGGGTGGATTGATAAAAACCCATAAGGTTCCCGGTTTTGGCATTGCTGAGCAAGCGGCAAACGGATTTATCTTTTCGGAGGAACTCCAAGAGATAACCGAGGAATTAGGGATGGAGATTTTGGCCCCCAACCAAGAATCAAAAGCTAGATACCTAGTCCGTGATCTGAAATTGCGAAAATTTCCCTTGACCTTTTTTGAAACCGTCTCGATGATTTTCAAGGCACTTTTCCCAAAAAAGGAAAAACCGGAGACCGTTGAGGATTTCGGAAGGATATTCTTTGGTGAAGCATTTACGAGGCAATTATTGGAACCCGGTTTTGCGGGGATCTACGGAGCGGATATAGTGGATTTATCTTTCAAGGGGGTACTTACCCCTCTGGCGGAGGAATTTAATCATACCAATTCTTTGATTAAAGTGGTCAGAAACTTGAGGAAGAAAGCGAAGGGAACCAAGAAGAAAGCATCCGGTACACACGGTTTCCTCGAAGGATTGGGAGAATTACCCTTGGCTTTAGCGGATTATTTAAAAGATGAAATCGAATACGGAGTGGATGGCAGGGATATTGTTCAGTCCGGCGAACCTACCATTCTTACCGTTCCTGCGTACCATGCTTCAAGAATGTTTTCCGGTGAAATTTCATCCGGATTAGCCAAGGTTACGTATACGCCTGTTGTTTCAACGACCCTATTTTTTAATAAGGCACAACTTCCCGGTTTCAAGGAAGGTTTTGGTTGCCTTATCCCAAGATCGGAAGGCATAAAGATTTTGGGTGTCCTTTTTAATTCCTGTATTTTCAAAGGCAGGGCAATAGATGATGAGGTGCTTAGTCTTACCTGTATTTTCAGGGATGATACCAATGAATGGATGGGGGAGAGTGAAACCGGGATTTTGGAGAAGGTAATAATGCCGGATTTATCCAAGTTGTTTGGGGTTCAGGGCATGCCCTTGGCATTTCGAATGTTTAAATGGGAGAAAGGTATACCCTTGTATAATTCCTTTTTAGCCAATGCTTGGTCGGAGTGGGATAGTATCCTTCAATCATCAAATACGAGACTTCTAGGGAACTACACGGGAGAAATAAGCGTCCGGGGAATGGCTAAAGGAATAAAACGTGATATGGCGAATATTCGTTAAAGCTACCTTATTTCCTTTCATATGGCGCAAATTGACCATTTTATTGCCTACAATTTTTACTACCTTTACCCGGACTGTGAACGAATTTTAATATCACGAATCAGCTTAAAATGTTTAGGACTTCTATTCTTACCTCCTTCATGCTTTGCTTGGGTTTATCCTTCGGGGCATTTGCGCAAGAAAAACCGAAAGAGGATTTTTACGATGTGGATAAAATCCGTGAAATCCGTATTGAATTCAAGCAAAAGAATTGGCAGGATATCCTGGATTCCATGAAGCTCTACGGGGATGATATGTTGGTGGGTACCGTGAAAATCGGTTCCAAGACCTATAAGAACGCCGGAGTGAGATACAGGGGCTCAAAATCCTTTACTTACGGCGGGAACAGGAACTCGTATCAAATTAAGCTCAATCATATTGATAGGGAACAAAATCACGAGGGCTACAAGAAATTAAAGCTTTCCAATGCCCTTAGGGATCCCAGTATGGTGAGGGAGGTTTTGGGTTATGAAATCGCCCGTAATTACATGAATGCTCCCAAGGCGAATTATACACGCCTTTACGTGAACGGGGAATATCGCGGTCTATTCGTGAATATCGAATATGTTGACGATAATTTCCTTGATAGTCGATTCGGTTCCACCGATGGTACCTTCTTCAAGTGCTCCGCACCGGACAAGGACATGAAGGTGGATGAAGGCTGTAAAAAGAAAGTGAGCGGAACCCTTGTCTATGAGGAAGATGCCGCTTGTTATTTCGGTAATTATGAGCTGAAATCCGAGCATGGATGGGATGATTTAATGGAACTTACCTCTAAATTGGATAAATCAACCAAGGATTTAGGAAAGGTTTTGGACGTGGATCAAGTCCTGTGGATGCATGCCTTCAATAATGTTCTTGTAAATTTGAACTCCTACGCGGGTGATTACAGTGAAAACTACTATTTGTACAAAAACAAACATGGACGTTTTGTACCCATTATCAGGGATTTGAATCTTTGTTTTGGTTCTTATAAAATGGTGAAATTCAAGTCTAGCTATTTGAAGTTGGAAGAATTGCAAAACCTTGATCCTTTCTTGCATGAGAACAATCCGGCAAAACCGCTGATTAGCAAATTGCTGAAGAATCCTTACTACAGGAAATTATACGTTTCCCACGTAAAGAAAATTCTTGAGGATCACTTCTTGGAAGAACAGTACGAGAAGCGTGCGAAGGAATTGCAAAGGATGATTTCCAATGATATGTTCCGTGATAAATTCAAGTTTTACGAACATAACGAGTTCTTGAGCTCCTTAACGACTACTATCGGCAAAAAGTCCAAAATCCCGGGTATTTCCGAGCTTATGTCCAAGCGTACCCGCTTCTTGAAAAAGTACCCTGAAATCCGTGGATTCGGACCTGAAATCGAGAGTGTCGTGGTTCTTGGAAGAGAGAAATTCGCTAAGGCGAACATCACCACTTTTAAACTGCGTGCACAGGTAGAAAAACGCGCGAAAAAAGTAAGGGTCTACTACCGTTTCGCGGATGATCAACCGTATCAAATCGCATTTATGACGGATGACGGGAAATCAAATGACGGGGAAGCCGGTGATATGATTTTCGGAACGGAAATTAAACCGGAAGATGGTGCCGAGCAAATCCAATACTACATCATGGCGGAAAATGCCGTAGGCGTTACCGCTTGGCCTTCCGCCTACATGTTTAGCCCGGAAAAGGCGAACTTGGAAGACTTGAATAAATAAGAAGTTTATTCATTCCGAAAGAATTAAAAACGGGCTTGAATGGAATCCATTCAAGCCCGTTTTTAATAAGGAGGTCGGGGAAACTAAACCCTTCCCGGATATACCTTCAGAGCCTCCTCCAAGCAATCCATCGCCTTGTGCAAGTCTTCGGAATTTAAGACATAGGCTAGTCTTGCTTCTTGACGCCCTAGTCCCTCGGTAGCGTAGAATCCGGCACCTGGAGCCATCATTACGGTTTCTCCCTCATGGTCAAAATCCTCCAGTAACCATTTGCAGAACTTTTCCGTGTCATCCACCGGGAATTTGACGAAGAGGTAAAAAGCACCGCCCGGTTGAGGAACCGTAACGCCTTCCATTGCGCTCAAGCGCTCATAGCAAACCTTTCTTCTGTTGTCGTATTCACCAATTGAATCCTTGATCCACTGCGGGGAAACCTCGGTCATTGCCGCACCCATGATTTGTCCCATGGTGGGTGGGCTTAACCTCGCTTGGGCAAATTTCAATGCCGTAGACATCATTTCCTGGTTTTTGGAAATGATCATCCCGATTCTTGCGCCACAAGCACTATAACGCTTGGAAACCGAATCAAAAACAATGGCATGTTCCTCTAAGCCGTCCAGGGTAAGAACGGAGGTGTGGGATTTCCCGTCGTAAACGAATTCACGGTAAACCTCATCCACCAAAAGGAAAAGATCATATTTCAATACGATATCACGTAGTACCTCAAGTTCTTCCTTGGAGTATAAATAACCCGTAGGATTACTTGGGTTACAAATGAGTATACCCTTTGTTTTATCCGTTATCTGCTTCTCGAAATCCTCCATTGGCGGAAGAGCGAAACCGGATTCAATGGATGCCGTAATTGGTCGGACCTTCACGTTTCCTGCCTTGGAAAAGCCATTGTAATTGGCGTAAAACGGTTCCGGTACAATGATTTCGTCCTCAGGATCAAAGCAAGAGTTCATCACGAAATTAATGGCTTCGGAAGCGCCCGCCGTAACGATGATCTCCTTGGAATTTATATCAGCCCCGATACTTTTGTAATAAGCGGCAATTTTATCGCGATACCACTCGTAGCCCTCGGAAGGAGAGTAGGAGAGGACCGTCATATCAGAATTCTTCACCGCATCAAAAGCTTGTTGTGGCGTTTGAATATCCGGCTGACCGATATTGAGATGATAAATCTTTTTTCCCTTCTTTTTAGCTGCATCAGCAAAGGGAACCAGTTTTCTAATTGGGGAGGAAGGCATTCCTGCCCCGCGCTTGGAAATTCCGGGCATGATGTTAGGTTTGGTTTTGTGCCCGCAAAGCTACGCTTCCCCAAGGAAACAAAAAAGCCCATCGGAATCAATTCCGATGGGCTTTTGAGAAAAGAATTCGAAGTGAAATCAACAAGTATCCTTATTGTTTAACTTCTTCACTCTTACATTATTTAGTTTCCGGGAGAGAAGATGCTAGGCTTGCTCTTAGGAACAGTCTCAGGCTCCGCCGCTTTAGGAAGTACCTTACCCTTGATGGTCAATACACGCTTCATACCGGAAGGATTGTCTCCTTCATTGGTAGTAAGGGTGATGGTTTTGGTAAAGGCATTCAAACGGTTAGTAGCGTAACGTACCTTGATTTGTGATTTCTCACCCGGCATGATAGGCTCTTTCGGGTAATCAGGAACGGTACATCCACAGCTCCCTTTAGCATGCTTGATTACCAATGGCTCAGTACCCACGTTTTCGAAATCGAAGTAACGGTAAGGATCGGAATCCTGCTCGATGGTACCGTAATCAACAACGGTAGTCTCTAATTTCATGCTTGGACCATCAACTGTCTCTAATTGGGAAGTATTGGTCTTTTTTGCTTGTGCGTTCATTGCCGTAGCTGCACCAAGGCAAAGGGCTAAAAGAACAAAGGCAAACTTTTTCATTATGCGTGATTTTACTTGTTGTAAATTTTTTGAATGTGATACCACAAATATAAACGAATGCTTTAGGATGTTTCTGTTAATCGACCGTTAACGGCTGTTTAATGATTTCAAAAGTAGGGGAGAAAAACCTGACGAAAGGAGCTTTAAATAATTTTTTCTACTCTCTGTTCGGAATAAAAGAATGTATTTTAGTTGATATTGTCATGATTATTTGGAAAATAGAAAACAAGTGTCGGTAATCTTTTGTTTTGCTGGTATATTGTGCCTTTGTGGTTTCCTTTATGTCCATGGATTTTCCTACATTTGCAGCTTAAAACCGTACCTAAATATGAGATCCATTCCCCCTAAAAAAACAAGGGTACGGTTCCAATCATTGCCCGTATGACTGAGAATCAATTGCTTGAAGAGAAAATTTCAGCGGATCAATTCCGGATCCGACTTCTCGAGGACTATAAAGTTTGTGCTATTAGCCGTGAAGCTTCTTTACTTGCAAGAAAGGAGGTTTTAACCGGGAAGGCGAAATTCGGCATAATCGGGGATGGGAAAGAGGTGCCCCAAATTCTGATGTCAAAGTATTTCCGCAACGGTGATTTTAGGTCCGGCTACTACCGTGATCAAACTTTTATGTTCGCCTCGGGGCTTTCTTCCGTTAAGGAGTTTTTTGCTCAATTATATGCGGATGCCATAAATGACCCCTTTTCGGGCGGTAGGCAAATGAATTCCCATTATGCTACTCAATTAATTGATAAGAACACGGGAAAGTGGGAGCGTCACATTGATTTGAAGAATGTTTCTTCGGATGTTTCTTGCACGGGTGGACAAATGGCACGCGCGGTTGGTCTTGCATTGGCGAGTAAAAAATACCGCGAAAACCCTTCCATTAATGAGGGTGATGGTTTTTCCCATAAAGGGGATGAAATTGTTTTCGTTACGATAGGTGATGCATCAACCTCTGAAGGAGTATTTTGGGAATCCGTAAATGCCGCGGCCGTCCAGCAAATCCCCATGCTGATTAATGTTTGGGATGACGGTTACGGAATTTCCGTCCCTAAAAAATATCAAACCACCAAGGAAAGCATCTCTGAGGCATTAGCCGGTTTCCAAAGTGACGAGGACGGCGAAGGAATTGATATTTACGTGGTTAAAGGATGGGATTACGTTGCCCTGAATAAGACTTATGAAATCGCCACGGAAAAAATAAGGAGAACCCATAAGCCGGCATTGATACATGTAACGGAACTTACCCAGCCTCAAGGGCATTCGACCTCCGGTTCACATGAACGTTACAAGGACAAGGATCGCTTGAAATGGGAAAAGGAGCATGACTGTCTCAAGAAAATGGGAGAGTGGATGGTCTCCATCGGGATGGCATCGCAGGAGGAGTTGGATAATATCCAAAAAGAAGCGAAGAAGGAAGTAAAAGCGGACAGGGATGCTGCTTGGAGGGAATATCATGAACCATTACAAGGAAGGAAGGAAAGACTTCTAGGTTTCTGCCAAGAAATTCGCAAAATCGCGACCGCAAACCACCCTGAACTGGATGCGGCTATAAATGCCTTAAAAAGAAACAACTCTCCCATCCTTCATGAACTGGTTTCCGCCGTCAGAAGGGTTATCAGCCTTTCCGCTGGTTTGGATTCCCCGGCATTAGATGAACTGAAGGAGTGGAACCGTGCGGCAAAAAAGGAGGCGTTGGTTCGCTACAAGCGCCATTTATATAGCGAAACACCAAACTCCGCATTGCGGGTTGATCCTGTAGCGCCGGTTTACACGGAAGATTCGAAACGAAAAAACGGCTATGAAATCCTGAACGCCTTCTTTGACGCAAAACTGAAGGAAATGCCTGAGTTATTCGCCTTCGGGGAGGATGTAGGGCATATCGGGGACGTAAACCAAGGCTTCGCGGGATTACAAGAAAAATACGGGATCGAAAGGGTATTTGATACGGGTATCCGGGAATGGACCATCATGGGACAAGCCATCGGTATGGCAATGAGGGGATTGCGCCCGATTGCCGAAATCCAGTACCTGGATTACCTCATTTACGGTCTTCAACCGCTTTCCGATGACCTTGCCACGCTTCGCTGGCGTTCCGACGGAATCCAAGCTGCACCGGCAATCATCAGGACGCGCGGGCATAGATTGGAGGGTATTTGGCATGCGGGGTCACCGATGGGTATGATTCTTCACTCACTAAGGGGAATGTACGTTTGTGTACCTAGAAATATGACCCAGGCGGCGGGAATGTATAATACACTTCTTTCCTCCGACGATCCTGCTTTAGTAGTGGAGTGCTTAAACGGTTATCGTTTAAAGGAAACCCAACCCGAGAATATTTCGGAATTCAAGGTTTCTCTCGGCGTTCCCGAGGTTATTTCCGAAGGAACGGATATCACCCTTGTTACTTATGGCTCTACGCTCCGTGTGGCAGAGGAGGCTATCCGAAGAGCGGCACTAGCCGGTATTTCGGTTGAATTGGTGGATGTGCAAACACTCCTTCCTTTTGATTTGGAATCAAGAATTTCAGTTTCCCTAGCCAAAACCAATCGCTTGTTAATCGTGGACGAGGATGTTCCAGGAGGTGCAAGCGCGTTTATCCTTCGTGAAATCATGGAAAAACAGAACGGTTTCCGATTGTTGGATAGCCAACCCGTTACCTTAACCGCCGCAGCGCACCGTCCGGCTTACGGCTCCGATGGTGATTATTATTCCAAACCGAATCCGGAGGATATTTTCGAGGCGATTTATAAAATTATGAACGAAGTGGATCCTGCAAGATTCCCTGATATGGGATTGCCCTTATAAAAGAAGGGGATTTTTTGTTAGCGCTCTAATATTCCTCTGCCACCCTGGCATCCTTGATGTTCATGAATTTTTCGATTTCCTGCTCTAGATACCTAGCGGGAATCGGTTTGTTGATGCCTTTCATCAACTTTATCTCTTCCCCGTTTTTCAAGATTATATTCAAGGAATAGGCATAGTTCGGTTGACCATTGGTACTTCCGTTCGTGTATTTTTTTACGAACAATTGCTTGATTTGATCCGCCGGGATATCATGTTGTTTGTGGAACCATGTAAAAGGGCTATGGGTGATCCTTAAGCCGTATTCATCCGCCGAAATGTAAGTCTTATTGAATAAAATGGACAAGCAAGCATATCCAAAACCTATCCCGACCGCCAAGTGTGCGCTTATGAATAAGAAAATCATGGGCTCACCGGCAAAAATGGCAATGAAAATAAAAGGGAGCAGTATAGCATTCCAAAACAATCCGAAGGTAAGGATGAACTTGCTCCCTGTGTGACGCCAAGTCATCTCAATATTTAATTCGCTAAGGATGGTATACATTTCGATTCCCTTGGGAATGATAAAGATTTCCTCCTTGAGCCTAATATCGCCCGGTCTTTTGGGAGGACCACTCAATTCCTCTTCCTCAAAGGAGAAAACCGTGTGGCAATTGGAACACTTGGCAATCGCTTTTTCGATGTTTATGTCCTTGTAAAAAATTTCTTTTTCGCAGCCGGGGCAGCTTAGCTTGCGGTTCATCTCGTTATGACTTTGGTTTTCCGTGAAATCGGATAATGTTTGACCGTTTCTTAACGCATCAATTTACAATAATTCGTTTACTTTGCGGTTTTAAATCCGGTTGTTATTCCTAAATCTACCTACCTTAATCATTCCAACGATTTGGTAGGGCAGCAAAAATCGAACAAATGAAGTCTTTAAAGGCTGTATCCATTTTCTTTTCCTTGTTTTCACTCATCTTCATTTTCCCTTCCTGTGCCGCGGATCCGGATTGTGAAGAAGCCAGTGATGATCCAATAAATCAAACCCGTAACGTAACGGGATTTAATAAGATAGAGGTGGATGGTGACATTGATGTCAATATCTCTATCGGAACGGAAGGCGCTACCGTTATCGCAGCTGAAAATCATCAAGCTTTTGTCTCCACTTCCGTTTCCGGGGGTACACTGCTTATCAACGTAGACGGGGATAGATGCCTATTGGCGGATCAACCCGTTCGTGTTGATGTTACGGTTTCAACCAACCTTAACGGGATTAAAAACACGGGATCCGGAACGGTTACCGGTACGGCTTTGTCCTCCTTGAACGTGTTAGAAGTGGATAATGACGGAAAAGGGGTTATCAACCTTTCAGGTGCCGGTAATACCGTAAACGTCGATAATGCTTCCGAAGGGGAAATCCGTATGTATAATTTCTATGCCTTTAATACGAATGCCACTCAAAACGGCTCGGGAAGGGTTGAGGTAAGAGTGATAGATGGAGGTGTTTTGGATGCTAGAATCAATGATATCGGCTTTATTTATTATAAAGGAATACCCGCGACAGTTAATCAAAGCGGGAGTGGAAGCGGCGAATTGGTAAATGCTAATTAAACGTCATTCATAAAGTTTGGAAAGCCGTTGGGAATAAAATTTCTCAACGGCTTTTTTGTTTGTGCAACACCACGGAGTTTTAATACGTTAATCCAAAAAACAACTTTACGTCATGAAAACATCTACCTGTCTTACCCTCCTCTTCGTATTTGTCATTTCTTTCTCCTTTGCCCAAAACGGTTCCGGCTTTGAGTTTTTGGAATCCAAGAAGAAAGCACCCAAGAAAGTCAGGGATAATCCTACGGCTTTGGCTCAATTTCTTACGGATGATTTAGATTCCGATCAAGAGAAAGTGAACGCCATCTACACTTGGATTACCCATAACATCAAATACGACGTAAAGATTTACAAGGAGGGTAGCCAGGAAATCCAAACGCCTGCTGAAACCCTCTCTAGAAAGAAAGGCGTTTGTTCCCATTATTCCGCTTTGTTCCAAGATTTATGCGAGAAGGCGGGGATAAAGTGCTTTACCGTCCAAGGGCACGGAAAAGGGATTGAATACCTTGGCGGGAATCCATTAGTGCGCGCCAACCATGCTTGGAACATCATTCTATTAGACGGTGAATGGCACTTGCTGGACGCCACTTGGGGCGCAGGATATGTATGGTATTATGATTTGAATAAGGACATTTCACCCGAGAAAAAAGCAAGGCTTAAAAAGAAGGGGAGGCTTTGTTTTTTTAAGGAACCGGATTTGGATATGATTTCCCCTGATCCCAAGGAGTTCGTCCAGACACACCTTCCTTGGGTACCTGAATTACAATTGTTGGATGAGCCGGTCGGAATCCGTGAATTCGAAAAGGAGGGGCAAATTATCATGGTGGGAACGGGTGACTTTGATTACGATACCCTAATGGCGGAACGCCGTCCTTCCTCGGATATATCCTTCTTTTTGGAAACGGGTGATGAAAGTCGGATCCACAACGAGAAAAATTATTTTGATAGGGCAATTACCAATATCATCCGCATTTCTGAGGCATTCCCGGAAGGGGAGGAGCCTCGAGCAAGTAGACTGAAGATTTATGAGGGAGGTGTGGAAGCCTATGAACGAAGAATTTCCGAATTGAATACACACAAGGAGATTATCAAGGAAAAGCATAAGGCAAGAATGGATTCCCTAAGGTTGACCGAGAAATTACTTTCAAAACCATACAAGGAGGTGAATTCTTGGAACCCTAAATCGGGCAGGGATTTGAAAGCCGTGACTAGTCCACTAAAAAAATCATTGGATGATTGGGAAAGACCAAGGACTTCTTACCCATATACCCGACAACGATATACCCAGAGGCTGGAAGATATTTATGCTGATGAAACATTACGCCATCCTGAGGATTCTTTGGAGCAAAACACCATCCGGTACCACCAATTATTAATGGAGTATGATTCCATTTTTAGGCTTTGGCAATTGAAAAGACAACTCGCCCTTCAAGAATCCAAAAAGGTAGATACCCAAATTCAAGCGATTTTAAAGGATTATAAGGTTCGAGGGAAAAGTTTGCCTGCCATCAACTTTTTTAATGAGGCGGATAGCATCTACTTACGATACAAAGCATTGAGGAATGAACTAACGGAGGTTAAGAAATCCATCCAAGCGGAACGCCTGAAAAGGAAAAACCATTTTAGGGAACTTCAATCCAAGGCAAAGCGGGATGAAAGGAATAAGAAATTAAGTCAAGAGGAACGCAAAAAGGCAAGTGATGAAATCACGGAATTGGAAGGGGAACTCCAAAGAGTAGAGATAATCAATTCCATGATGAAGGATGCGAGAGTCGATTATGTAAACCTTAGGATATCCCATTATGAAATAA
>JAHDDF010000076.1 GCA_020629475.1 Saprospiraceae bacterium | reverse complement strand
GGCAAGAAGACCATCACGCTAAAAACTTCAGATAAAGTTGTAAAAACCGAGAGCGACGTCCGTAATATCCTTAAACTCGGAACCGAGATGTAGGAAAGGACGCCGAAGATACCAACCTATTTATTTTAGACCCGGAGAGCCCTGCATTTTGCAGGGCTTTTCTTGTTTATTCCATTAATAAAATGGCTCAACACTTCCTGCTCCCTCACGAATAACCACCGGTTCATCATCGGTGAAATCAACCACCGTAGAAGGAATATTATTTCCGAAACCACCATCAATTACGACATCCACTATTTTTCCGTACTCCTCATAAATTTCCCAAGGATCCGTCGGGTATTGAATGATTTCATCATCCGATTTGATGGAGGCGGAAAGTATCGGTCTTCCTAACTCCTCCATAATAGCAAGAGTAATCGGATGGTCAGGTAATCTCAAACCTACAGTCCTCTTTTTGTTCTTGAACATCTTAGGGACATTTCCGCTCGCCTTAAGAATATAGGTATAAGGCCCGGGAAGCGTTGCCTTCATGGTTTTGAAAGCCGTATTGTTAAAGGGAAGCGTAAATTCCGACATGTGGGTCAAATCACTACAAACGAAAGAGAAATTAGCCTTTTCCGGCTTGATGCCCCTTATGCGGCAAATTCGTTCGTAAGCCTTTCGGTTATAAATATCACAACCCAAACCATAAACGGTATCCGTAGGGTAAATGATTACTCCGCCTTTCTCCAGGATATCGACTACCTGCCTAATTTTTCTTTTCTCGGGATTCTCGGGATGGATTTCCAGTAGCATGTCATTAATTTTGGCTCAATTAGGTAAATCTGTTGCTGTGTACTCAAATAGGTGCTCCCCTAAAACATTGTTATTCAGACGTTAGACGCTAGATGTTAGACTTTAGATAGTTGTATACGGAAGTAACAAAACAGAATCTAACGTCTAAGGTCTAACATCTAATATCTTGATTTTTAGCCAAATGCACTAATTTGAATTAGTAACACGATTGCCTATCAGAGTTAGTTTTAAAGCCCCCGAAAATATGGTTTTAGTCAGGAATAAAAAAGCAGCCGCCGACATTTGCGTCGGCGGCTGCAAATCCTATTAAACTAACCAACCTATTATTCTTGATGAAGGGTTAATTCTCCTTGAGAATTTTTCCTTCATTATCGTCTAATTTCCGAGGCTCATACACCTCATCAGTGTTTGTCCCTTTTTTCTTGCTGTATTTCGAAAATACAACGTTTTCCTTTTTATCGTCGCTGCTATTAGCGGACGAACGCAGGACAAAAACCAACCCGAAGAGGGCAAATGCCGCGAGCATAAGCAAGGACAGTGACTCGTTATTGAACCCTCTTCCTTTTCTATCCAACTGTCTAAGATGGTTATCGATTTTGTTGCTATCCATTTACCCCTTCTTTGTGTTCATATTTTTGTACGGTGGAAATGGCAAACGGTTTCCGAACAGAATCAAAAAACTTTGTTAAACAGTGTATTTGCGTTTAAAATTACCATACGTCTTCTTTCCTAGGACTTCACCCAGAAGGCGATGCATCTTATCCTCCATTGCTTTCTTTGAAATTTCCTTGTCGGTAAAATTCACCAACTTAACGTCAATATCACGCTTCAAGGACCAAGTCAGCTTGGAAAGTACAAGAATATCGGATGGACGGATATCAAAACCGAAATCCAATGAATCAACCTCTTTCCAAATTTTTAGGATAAGCTTCTGATCATTACCGGACCACTTATCTATTTCCGCACGGTTTTTTAAACCGTTTTTCTTTACGTAAGAATCAATATCCTCACCTTCAAGTGCATCCCAGAAATAATATTTCCCGAACGGTGAATTATGGATAGGGCTAACCTTCTCATAATACCCCGATTCCTTCGCGTGTAGTTTTTTGAAACTATCCATCTTAATGCTGTTCTTAGCATCCCTTTCCGTGATAAGACGCATCAGTTTCACACCCGGTTGGTTCAAGAATTTACCCCTTCTTAATTGGAAGGAACGTTTATCCAACGTCCTTTCGGTTTTAAACACTTGATTCAGTAAATCCTCCCCGGAAACCTTAGGCGCTACCTCGATAACCTTAGGGGCCGCTACGGAAGCACCCGGCTTCGGATTCGGTTTCCCTGACTCCACGGGCTTATTTTGGGGTGCTTTTGACTTTACTACCGATTCCTTTTTTACGGGAGGTGTTTGCGGTTGAGCCTTTGCCTTCGGAATCTCAACGGGTTTTGGTTTAGGGGGCTCCTGTTTTGGCGCGGAATAACTTTCCTTTACCTCAGGCTTAGGAGCCGGCGTCTTTAGCGGTTCGGATATGGTAATTTTAGAAGCATTTACCATCGGGATTTCATTGGAAACCCCAAGTTCCCTTTCCAATTGGATTTCATCAAGTACTTCCTCGATATTCCACATCACAACTTCCCTAGGGATACCAAGGCTATCGGCTTTCCTGCCGTATAGTTCCTTATACTCCTCCATTTTCTCGGGCTGGGTACAATTCGCCTTGATTTCGGCGATAAGGGATTCACGGGCTTGCTTTGCCTGTTTTCTTGCTTTAAGTGCCTCAACCCTCTGCCTTTCCTTCTCTTCCGCTTTGAGGAATTCCCCGATTCCCGAGAAAGAGGTAGCAGATGCTTTTTCCACCAGATTGCTAACGGAAGTAATACCCGCCGTGGACATTTTGTTACCTAACTGCAAGTCAGTGGTCAAGTAGTTTTGAAAGCTCTTGTTATTAAAATAATTACCCAACAAAATCACCTCCTTCAGATTCGGGCTGGATTGAAGGATTTTGGGATGAAGATGCTGGTTAAGTAAGGTCTTTTTATCGGTAATCAAGTTTTCGTAATCCGCTTGGGAAACCTTCATGGTGGCCTGGATCTCTACCTCGTCGGTTTTCTTGGTCACCTTGAATTCACCCGCACCATTTTTGGTTGCGACTTGGTTGGCAAGGGTACGTTCCTCATCCGATCCCAACATGAATCCGGCCTTGGCAAAACCCGCCACAAGGTGATCCGTCAATTTTTTTCTGCCGGTCTCTACATTGAGATCAGGAATGGAAGTATAGGTATTTCCTCCTTTTTTCCGGGTATACAATTCAGTGGTTCCCCGCATGGAGCTTAAGAAGATATAATCGGAATCCATATCCTTACCGTTTCCTCTCAAGTATGCCTCGGCAAAACCATCACGGAAAACGACTCGAATCTTATTCTTATTGGAGGATACAAAACCTTCAATCAAACTTTCCCCTTCACTTTCGTTCAAGGGCATAAGGACACCCACGGGAATTAAGCCTTGGGCGGACAATCCTGCCCCCTTGGCCTTTCTTATGGTTTCATCCAAACATGTGGTTAAATCCCCGATTGAGGAATAGGATTGGGAATGGCTTCCTTTCTTTCTTCCGGATGCATCGGCGTAAATACAATGTACCTCACCCCCTGTCAAAGCGACTGTAAGTAGCATGGTTTTCTCTTTAAGTATGTCTCTGTGCCCTAATTTAAGGAAAACGGGCGGTTTCTTTGGTAGAACGGTAGCTCTATTTGATCCAAAGGTGTTTTATCACCGCAAAATATGTATAAAGATTGTATTGGTAAAGTTTTTCTTATATTAATTTTCAAGATATTTATATGCTTATTTTTTATAATGTTTCTCCTGTTTCCTTGAAAAATACCTAAAGCATTATCGGACAAAAAAATACCTACGCCCTTCCCGAAGGAAAAACGTAGGTATTTTGTTTTTAGTGCGCAAATGCTTTACTAAGGAATGTAGAATCCATTAACTGTCCGAATTTGAACCGTAATGAATGCCGTGTTCCTGGCTACTTTATGATATTATATAATTCCTCCAATTTCGGGGAAAGAATGATTTCAATCCTTCTGTTTTTTGCTTTACCGTCAGAACTTGTATTTGCGGCTACCGGAAGGTGTTCTCCCCTACCCGACGCGATTACGCGGGTGCTTGGTACTCCGTTTTGCGTCAATACTTCAACTACGGATGTGGCACGCATAACGGATAAATCCCAATTGGGCTTATCATCCCCGTCGGAATCCGTATGGCCCTCCACGATGATATCAACGTCTTTGGTACCCGACAAAACACCCGCCAATTTTTTAAGCGCATCTTTTCCGCCGGAATTAATGGTTTTACTTCCTGATTTGAACAGCAGGTTTTGGCTTAAAGAAACGTAAAGCCTCCCGCCTTCTTGCCGTAAGGATAAATCCTCGGAAGCGAATCCGATCAGAGCACTATTCAAACGACTTCTTAATGCCCCCATTCTTTGCTCTTGGGCATTAATTGCCGCCTCCAATTCCTTAACGCGAGCTTCCCTTTTTTCCAAGTCCCCTTCTAGGGAACCCACATTCGATTCCAAGGAGGCAATCTTTGCCTGAAGGTCTTGTTTGTCCGTTTCCAACTTCCTACGTTCCATCTCCAACTCCTGATCCTTTCTGGATAATTCTTTCTCCTTATCGGAAAGGCTTCTTTCCAAGGTACGTAGCTCGGACGTTTTTTTATCCAACTCAATCTGCTGCTGGCTCAAACGATTCACCAACTCCGCCTTTTCACCTGCCGCCGCCGAAGAAACTTCCTCCGTTGTCTTCAACATGCGCTCGTAACGGTCAATAAGATCGCGTTGTGCCTTATCTAATGCGTCGTATCTTTCTCTACTTAAGCCGAGATCATCCTTTAATTCCTTGTTGGATGCTTTAAGGAGGGTCAATTCCTCCTTCATATCAGCGTTTTCCTCCTCTAGGGATTTGCTTTCCTTCCTAAGTTGATCATAATCATTTTGAAGGTTCATACGGGAGGTTTTCAAATCTTCATGCTTCCTGGAGGAAACACAGCCTACTAAAAAGGAGGCAAAGGCAAAAACCATAACGAAACGGAGCGTTTTCATGCAATCTATTTTTCGAATTGTGCTTGATACTAAAAATCCGGATCATTCATCCACACCCAAATCAAGGTAAAATGAAACGGATTACGCACAAAATTAAAAATCTATTTCCAAGAGTAGATTCAAGAGGGATAGTAATTTCCGGGTATAAAACGATCATAGTGTAAAAATTCGCATTTATCCCTTGCATCAAATTGCTTTGGGTTTAGCCAAAAAGAATCCTTAAACCTTGTTATCTTTGTGCGAAGAGGGACTCGCACCTTTCCGATTTATCTTCTTGAGCTAAAAAATTCCGTTTCGAAATGAAATTTACCTGGTACGGCCAATCCACTGTGGGTATCGAATTCGGGGGTAAAAAACTCCTTTTTGATCCCGCCTTATCCGCAAACCCGAAAGCCAAGGATTTAAATCCCGAGGATTTAGAGGCGGATTATATCCTTTTGACCCACGGTCACGGGGATCATGTAGCCGACCTGGAAACGGTAGCGAAGAAAACCGGTGCACCTATCATATCCAATTATGAGATAGTAACCTATTACGGTGGAAAGGGATATCAGGGACACCCCATGAATCACGGCGGGAAATGGAAATTCGAATTCGGTACCGCCAAATACGTCAATGCCGTTCACTCTTCCGTTTTACCGGATGGTACATACGGCGGAAATCCCGGCGGATTCGTGATTTGGAACGAGGATTTTTGTTTTTACCATGCAGGGGATACCGCCCTTACTTGGGACATGAAACTCATTCCCATGACTTGCCCGAAACTCGACGTTGCCTTACTTCCTATCGGGGATAATTTTACGATGGGATACGAGGACGCTATTATCGCTTCCGATTTTATCGAATGCGATACCATTATCGGAATCCATTTTGATTCCTTTCCTTATATAGAAATAGACCATGAGGCAGTGGTGAAAGCTTTTGCCGACAAGGGCAAGAAACTCATTCTTCCTGAAATCGGGGGAACGGTCGAGGTATAAATTCCCTTTAAATAATTTAGAAACAGGTAATCAATCAAATGGGAAAAGTAATTGCCATAGCCAACCAAAAGGGAGGCGTAGGAAAAACCACCACCGCCATTAATTTGGCGGCTAGCCTTGCCATCTTGGAAAAGAAGGTGTTATTGGTGGATATGGATCCGCAAGCCAATGCTACTTCAGGTGTAGGATTCATCCCTGATGAAATCGAGGCGAGCACCTATGATTGTATGGTAAATGACCTAGATCCCAAGGAAGCAATCCTAAAAACGGATACCCCGAATATGGATCTTCTTCCTTCCCATATCGATTTGGTTGGTGCCGAGGTGGAATTAATTAATAAGTGGCAACGTGAATACGTAGTCAAGAATTTCGTGGATCAAATCAAGGACGACTATGATTACGTCGTTATCGATTGTCTTCCGTCCTTGGGTTTGGTAACGGTCAACGCCTTAACCGCCGCCGATTCCGTAATTATTCCCGTTCAATGTGAGTTTTTCGCCTTGGAAGGCCTCGGTAAATTATTGAATACGGTACGTTTGGTGAAAAAGCAATTGAATACCAAATTGCAAATCGAGGGTATTCTACTTTCCATGTACGATAAGCGCCTTAGGTTGGCGAACGAGGTTATCGCCGAGGTGAAGGAACACTTCAACGACCAAGTATTCAATACCATTATCCATAGAAATGCCCGCTTGGGCGAGGCACCGAACTTCGGTAAGCCCGTTGCTCTATATGACGCTACTTGTAAGGGTGCCGTTAATTTCTTTAACCTTGCAAAAGAGGTCTTGATTAGAAATAACGATACCGTAAAACGCAAGAAGAAACAAACGGAAGACAAGGAGCTTACGGAAAAGGAGTAACCCAAGTAATTAGTTTTAAAGATTCAAGCAGCCCATGGCTAAAAAGAGAAGAGACGTAGGAAAAGGCATACGTGCCATCTTAGCGAATATTGAACAAGAAACCGAGGAAAACCAGGAGTCCCTCGTCAAGGAATTGGCGGGGAATATCGCTATGATCCCGGTAGATTTTATCGAAGTAAATCCTTACCAACCCAGAACGGAATTTAATGAGGAGGCACTTCAAGCCCTATCCCAATCCATAAAGGTTCACGGTCTTATCCAGCCCATCACTTTAAGGAGGTTGGAAAAGGATAAGTACCAATTGATTTCCGGCGAACGCCGTTTCAGGGCTTCCAAAAGGGCGGGTTTAAAAGAGGTTCCGGCTTATGTCCGTCTTGCCAATGATCAAGAAATGATCGAGATGGCATTGGTGGAGAATATCCAAAGGGAAGATCTGAACGCCATCGAGGTAGCGATTACCTACCAGCGTCTTATCGAGGAATGTAAACTAACCCACGAGTCTCTTTCCGAGCGTGTCGGGAAAAGTCGTGCGAATGTTACAAACTACCTTCGTCTCCTGAAATTACCGCCCGACGTCCAACAGGCGATCCGTAAAAGAATGATTTCAATGGGTCACGCTCGTGCTTTAGCGGGTGTGGATGATATTGCTTTTCAATTATCCTTGTTAAGGCAAATCATCAACGAAAAACTTTCCGTTCGTGCCGTGGAAAAAATGATTTCCGATTACGGTGCGAAATCAGGTAAAAAACCTTCCGCTAAGGCTAAGCTTCCGGTTGAGTACGAGGATGTCAGGAAAAGGCTTGCGGAACACTTGGGGGCCAAGGCACAAATTAAATTGGGTAAAGAAGGAAAAGGTCAAATCGTAATACCTTTCCTTTCCACTGATGACTTAAATCGATTATTAGATATAATTGAGGAGTAATTTTTTCCGAATTTCTTCTTGAAATCGGGAACTTATTTATCTTTGCCCTGCTTTTATAAAAAGCTTGAGTACTTAACTCAAAATGGTGGGTATAGCTCAGTTGGTTAGAGCGCCGGATTGTGGTTCCGGAGGTCGCCGGTTCAAATCCGGTTATTCACCCTAGAAAAAAAGCCGATTCGAAATTTCGAATCGGCTTTTCTGGTTTATATCCCGGGAGATTATCTTCTCAAAACGGGGTGATCGGCAGTACGCCCAAAAGAGGGGATGTGGGCGAGTACCAACCACCCCGCTTTTAATTTATGGGTTTCCTGCGGCATTTTCCACTATTGTATCCTGCTTAACAGTTTCTACTAGCTTGTATTCCACGCCGTTAAGTTGTCCAATCCACTTATCCTTCTCCTTGAAGAATTCCTCCTTATCGGAATCAGGAAGGGCTTTTGGCGGTGGAAGGTTTTGTCTTTTTGGATCCACCTGCTTGCCGTGTTTCCAGAAACGGTAACAAACGTGAGGACCGGTCGCCAAGCCCGTTGAACCTACATAACCGATAACTTCCCCTTGCTTTACCCTTACGCCCTTGGACATTCCCTTGGCGAATTTATTCATGTGCAAGTATTGGGTGGAATAGGTATCATCGTGCTTTATCTTAATGAAATTACCGTTTCCTCTCGTTCTTCCAATCCTTGAAATGGTACCGTTAGCCGTAGCGAGGATTGGCGTTCCTCTTGGCGCGGCGTAATCCGTTCCTAGGTGGGGCTTAACACGCTTTAATACGGGATGGAAACGACGAAGGTTATAATTGGATGAAATCCTTGCATATTTTACGGGAGATTTCAAGAAAGAACGCTTCATGGGACGTCCTTCGGGATCGTAAAATCCGTCGTAATTTTCATTGGAAAAGCGAATTGCCGTATAGGTTTTACCGAAATGCTCGAACTCCGCGGCATGTAATTTTCCTACTCCTACCTTCTTGCCTTCAATCCAATCCTCCTCGTAAATCAACTTGAACTTATCGTTCTTTTGTAAGTGGTGGAAATCAACGGACCATTGGAAAGCATCCTCCATTTTAGAAGCAATAGCGAAAGACATCCCGTTATTGACCATCGCATTCCAAAGGGAACTTTCAATTACCCCGGAATTGGAAACAACCTTCTTATCTACTTTATGCTTCACCTCTTTTACGTCCAAGGCGCCTTCGGTAAGGTCGTAAACGAAAAACTTGTATGGATTGGGCTCGTAAATAAAATACTTTGCCTTACCTGTTTCCTTATCGAAAAGCGTCATTGTCCTTTTTCCCGGAATAAGAACCGGGGAGGATTCCAACTTTTTACCGATTTGCTCCAACTCCGTGGCAGTGGTTACGCCTACACCTACCCTATCCATGATCACGGAAAGGTAGTCGTTCTTTAAAATTTCGCCTTCTTCAACCTTGTAATAATTGGTAACGAAACCGAATTTGGTTTCTAAATCCGGACAATGGAAGGAACCTAGACTTTCAGCCGTATCGGCAACTCTTGCGGAAGCGTTCGCACTTCCTTTGGTAAACATGAAAACACCCGTGAGGCAAAGCATTAAAACTACACCCGCCACGCCGAATACTTTTCTCTTATCTAATTTTTTCCATTGATTTTTAAAACGCTTATCTCTGCCCGAGGTTTTGCTCATGGTAATGGTCGGTAAATCGGTTTACAATACAATATGTCAATAAAAGGAAGGTTCGCTAATATAATTGAAAACCCGTAAAAGCGACATGATATTTTAAAATATGCGACTCCTTTAAATGTTAAACTTACGGAACTAAAAAAAGAAGCGGCTAAATTCTTAATTGAATTTAGCCGCTTTAAATATTCTTTAAATTGGTATTACCAGAAATGTAAATCCACTACGATGGTCTTTACACCATCACCTACCTCGAAAGAACAAGTCTCGAATTTAGGTTTACTCCACTTGGCTTTGGGGTTATTGGAAAAACCGAATGGCTCCTTGGGAATCCAGGTACGGAAATCCATTTCGTTATTCCCGTTTATATCATGGTACAAGGAAAAAGCATAAGTTCCTTTAGGGACATTCTTGAAAACGTACACTTGCTCCGGTGCGGAAGTACAATCAATGATATCAAAAGCGAATTGACCGGTTTCCTCCAGCCAATATTTAGGACCGTCATAAAGACCGACCTCTATTTTACCTTTTGCTTCGGTAATGCCTTTGATAATAACCCTGACTTCGGATTGGGAAAAGGCGGAAAAGGAAAGGGAAAGAAAAAGAATGGGTAAGAGCACTTTCAAAATTCGCATGGGAACGGTTTCTATTTTCCCCTAAGATATGGTCTTGCGGTTTAGTTTGCCAAACCTTTAACGCATCCTTAATGAAGTATAACTTCCTTGATCAATTCCTTTCCTAGCGCCTCGTTCATGATTTTCTTGATCTTCTCCTTGCCGTAAGACAACTCTTGTTTCAAGGGAGCGGAATCAATTAAAACGACCAAGGTATTTTTACGGAGGGTAACGTGTTTGGTGTATTTATTTACGGTCTCCCCCATTGCGGAAACCCAAACCTCACGGATTTTTACGCGATCCAATTTTTCATCCCAACGATTCTGGCGAACCATTAGCTTGAGTACTTCATCCAACTTGTAGTCATTCTTCTTACGCATCAATCCGATTCATTCAAGGTTTGTATGGAGCCATTCTCCACACCATAAATCCTAAATTCCCGATTAAAGTTCACTGCCGCTTCCTTTACCCTATTTTTATCCGTATCGGTAAGGAAAATTTGCCCGAACTCATCACCCGAAAGTAAGGCTAAAAGTTGGTTTACACGGGAAGTATCCAATTTATCGAAAATATCATCCAAAAGCAAAATGGGTTTTACCTCACCGTGCTTGGATAACAAATCATAACGGGCTATGCCTAATGCTAATACGAAGGATTTTAGTTGTCCTTGGGACGCGAAACGCTTTAAGGAGTGTTCACCCAATTCAAATATTAAATCATCCTTATGGATACCCGCCGTAGTTCTTTGCAGGATACAATCTTTCCTAAAATTCGATTTCGCTAATTCAATAAAGGAAGCATTTTCTAAATCCGATTTATAGGTTAAATTCATTGATTCCGCGCCCTTGGAAATCTCCTTGTATCTATTATTAAAAACAGGAATAAAATCCTTGATAAATTCCTTCCTTCTTTTCAATACGAAAGCGGCGGGTCCGTTCATTTGGGCATCATAAACCCCAAGGAGTTTAGAGTCCGGGTTACCGTCCGTTTGTTTTAAATAAGCATTTCTTTGTTTAAGTAGTCTATTGTAGGAAATTAAATGGCTTAAATAATGCGGATCAATTTGACACAGGGCGTTATCCAAGAAACGTCTTCGTTCCTCACTGCCCTCCTTGATCATTGCCGTATCATCAGGTAGGATAATTACACTGGGGATCAATCCGATATGCTCGGTTAATCGTTGATAAGGAATATCATTTCTTTCAAAAACCTTGGGTTTTCCTTTTTGATATTTAGCAATAATTTTTTCCGTTTTTCCTAGGCGGGAAAATCTTGCCTCCAATCTAAAAAAACGCTCGTTGTGATTCACCGCGTATTTATCCAAGGCATTCAAACGGCTTTTACACATACTTAAATAATAAACGGCATCAAGGAGGTTTGTTTTTCCCATACCGTTTTTCCCGGTCAAGCAATTAAGCCCCGGACAAAAATCAACCTGCTCCCGTAAATAATTACGGAAGCAGGTTAATATGATACTATGTAGATAATTATTAATCGCCTAAATCAAATATCCGGTGATTCAAGAAAAAAGAAATTTAATCTTTTATCTCCCGCAATTAATCAAACTTATATGCACCACTGAACATCCTGCCCCAATTGATTCCCCCTTCTTCGCCCATGATCCCGTTCTTTAAACTGAACCAAATAAACAAAGGTTTACCTACGATGTGGTCCTCCGGTACAAAACCCCAATATCTGGAATCCTCGGAATTATGGCGGTTATCACCCATCATCCAATAATAATCCATCTTGAAGGTATAGGAGGTAGCAACCTCACCATTTATTTTAATGTAGTTGGAACCGATTTCCAAATCATTTTCCTCGTACACCTCAATAATCCTTTTATACAAGGCGATATTCTCCTTTGAGATGGGAACGGAGGTTCCTTTTTTAGGCATAACGATGGGGCCGAAATCATCAATCGTCCATTGGAAATTAGCGGGATCTTTAGGGAATACCCTTGCATCGTTTTGATTAACGGGTGCTTTCTCGCAGCTTATCACCGCATCAAATCCACGAATCTTTTCCGCTTGTTCCTCATTTAAGTTATACATGCGAATATTTGGCGCAACTTCCCCATGATTTAAATCTTGGAGGTTTATGCCCATTTCAACTAATTTTGCCCTACTGATTTCACCCTTGGCGGGATCAAGTACAATCTGATAACGGAATTGAATGTTTTTCGGGTTATCTAATGGTTGACCATTGATATAAACTTGGCGGTTCTTGATTTCCAATTCATCGCCGGGTATGGCTAGGCATCTCTTAATATAATGATCCCTTCTATCAACGGGTCTTTCGACTACCTTGAAAAATTGGGGATTATCCAGTTCCTCCTTGGTCAACTTGAATCGAGGATCACCGACTGAATTTCTCACGAAATTATCCATGTAGAAATTATACTCGTACCTGCCGTAACCTTTTTCGAATTTCTCGTAATTCCTGTGAACCGGATAAACGATTTTATCCCCGTCCGGTAAATTAAATACTACCGGATCATTGTTCTTTATTTTGGAAGTACTCCCTAAACGGTTATAGCCCCAATGAATCATCTTGGAATACGACTCAGACTTGGTCGATGGGATTTTATTATGTAAAAGGGGAAGCTGGAGGGGTGTTCTCGGAATCCTTACGCCATAGCTCGTTTTAGAAACGAAAAGGAAATCACCCGTCATCAAACTGGATTCCATGGAAGAGGTAGGAATGGTATACGCCTCAATCAGGAACATACGGATAAAGGTAGCCGCGAATACTGCAAAGATGATAGCCTCGGACCATTCCCTGATGCCACCTTTGTGGAAAGGGCTTTGCGCCAACTTGGCAAGCTTAAGCTTATCGTTATTCTTGGTAGCGGTTTTTAACTCCTCCTTGTATTTCTGTAATTCAACTACCGCTTGGTAACGGAATTGTTCCTCTTTCTTAAAGCCTAGGAAAAGCAGGTAAAAAGGCGCGAAAGCTACCGCGAAGAAATGCTCCAAAAAGCTAAATCTACCGAAGGAGTTGGACGTGCTAACCATTGCACCCGCACCAATGAAAATACCGATGATGGGAACATAAACCAACAATCCCCTCCAAGCTTTGTGCCCGATGATTTTCATCCATTCCATCATGCCCAAAACCGGTACGAAGGATTTCCAAGGGGCATCATGTCCCGCTTTTTTGAAAACCCCGTAAAGCCCGATATGCCCTAGGATGATTAGTATTCCGATGATAATGAATTCCAAACCCATTTCTTGTATGTTTTTATAATTTGGGACTGCATAGGCTTATGCCTTGAATACGGGGCAAAAATAAGCGAATGTTTGGGTTCGAGGCTAGTCCGAAAGCCCTATTTTCGAGGAATGTACGCCTTATTTCGATTAGAGGAATGAAAGCACCACCCTTCCGTTTATCCGGGAATTACTTGGATTTATCGGGAAAGTTGAGGTATTCATGGAAAAAATAAAGAAAAAACACCCTTTTTGAACCTTTTTGGAAGCATGGTGGTTTTTCAGTTAGTTTAAATCACAAACTTAGTAATCATGAAGTACGACTGGAACTGGATCAAACAAAAGTTCGATGAGGAGGGCTCTATTAAGTGGCTTTTCTTCTGGGGGAATACCCCGCCGAAGGATGGTAGTATCAGTAAGGCGGTACTGAGCCAATGGTGGATTCAATCCTTCGAGGTGGATGGGATTGAGTACAAATCCGCGGAGCACTGGATGATGGCGGGTAAAGCAAAACTTTTCGAGGATCAAGAAATGTTGGAACG
>JAHDDF010000578.1 GCA_020629475.1 Saprospiraceae bacterium | reverse complement strand
ATGCGCTTGGACGTACGGTTTTTAATGACGAATTACGAATTACGAATGACGGATTGGAGTGGCTGGCTCCTGATTCGGGTGTTTATTTTATTGTAATAGAAAAGGAGGACAAAAGGAAGGTTGAGAAATTGTTGGTGCGGTAATTTAATTCAATATGAAAGCCATGAAAAGGATCTATTTTTTATTAGCTATTATATTCCTTTTCTCTTGTGAATTGCCGGAAAAAGAAATTCAAGAAAATAAGTCGGAAGCAACATCTTTAAATAGTCCGCCTGCTTGGGCTAAGGAGGTGGTTTGGTATGAATTATCCGTGGAGCGTTTCCGTAATGGAGATCCCTCCAATGATCCTACTCCTGAAGATATACAAGGAGCGTATCCCGGATTTGTCCCTGAGGGATGGACTACAACGCCTTGGACGCAGGATTGGTATAAATTGGATGCTTATGTGGATAACATCGGTTCCCAAAAGGATTTTTACGGGAATGAATTAAAGCGCTTTGTGGATAAAGCACAAATGCGACGCTACGGCGGTGATTTACAAGGCGTACTTGATAAAGTGGATTACTTGCATGAATTAGGTATTACAGCCGTTTATTTCCGTCCCGTAAATGATGCGCCTTCCTTACATAAATACGATGCCCGGAATTGGCGGCACGTAGACGTGAATTTCGGTCCCGATCCTGAAGGCGATAAGAAAATAATGTCATCGGAAATACCGGATGATCCAAGTACTTGGAAGCTGACTTCAGCGGATAAAATGTTCGTGGATGTGATAAAGGCGCTTCATGAAAAAGGGATTCGGGTCATTATGGATTATTCCTGGAACCACACGGGAAAAACCTTTTGGGCGTGGCAGGATATTCTTGAGAACCAATCAAAATCCAAGTACAAGGATTGGTATTGGATTGAATCATTTGACGATCCCGAAACACCTGAAAACGAATTCTCTTATCATGGTTGGTGCGGAGTTCCTACACTTCCGGAAATCAGGGAAACGGAAAAGCAGGATTTATCCCAAGGACTGGAATCCTTCAAGGGGAATGTTTATAGCCAAGGCGCCAAACAGCACATTTTTTATGTCGCGGAACGGTGGTTAGACCCTAACGGCGATGGCGATACCTCGGATGGCGTGGATGGTTTCCGCTTGGATGTTGCGGCTGAAATGCCTCTTGGTTTTTGGCGTGATTTCAGGAAGCATGTTCGTGATATTAATTCCGAAACTTATTTTTTAGGAGAAATTTGGTGGGAGGAATGGCCGGATAAATTACTCGACCCTGAACCATACTTAAGAGGTGATATTTTTGATGCGGTAATGAATTATAGGTGGTATCGTTCCGCGCGTTATTTTTTCAATGATTCCCCTTTTGAAATTCCCGCCACCGGTCTTATTGATAGCTTGAATAATTTCCGTTCCAATATCAGAGACGTGAATGATTACGCTATGATGAATTACACGGGCGGTTATGATACGCCTAGAATTTTAACTTCCTTATTTAATAAGAACAAATACAAGTACGGTTGTAAGGTTCATGAAAACGAGGATTATAAAATCCATAAACCGGATCAGGAAACCATTGATATTTTAAAATTGCTGCTGATACAGCAATACACCTACATCGGAGCGCCGCATATTTACTTTGGCGATGAAATGGGGATGTGGGGCGCGGATGATCCCAATTGCCGTAAACCACTTATTTGGAAAGACCTTGAGTTCGAGGATGAAACCGCGCATCCTACCGGAAAGGAACGTCCTAGGGATAAGGTAAAATTCAACGATGAAATCTTTAATTACCACAAGAAACTTATTTCAATACGAAAAGCAAATCCGGTTTTAATTCACGGTGATATTGAATTCATTTTCATTGATGAATCCAAGGAGTTATTGGCGTACAAAAGGTTTAATAATAAAGAAGAAATTATCGTAGGTTTTAATCATGAGGATACACCCAAAGCCATTACTATTCCTGAAGGCGAATATGTAGATTTAATATCAGGTAAAGATATTCGGGGCGTAAAGGAGCAAGTAGGGATTCCGGGTAGGACCGCTTTTGTTTTAAAGCGGAAGGGTAATTAAGGTAGTAGTTTTTTTAATTCCTTATCGTAATACGAAATAGAATTCTCCCAATCATATTTTCTGATATTTGAGTTAGAAAAACGTCCTTG
>JAHDDF010000075.1 GCA_020629475.1 Saprospiraceae bacterium | reverse complement strand
AATGCCTTATGGATATAGCGAAACATGACTGAAATTTATAGTGGATTGTAGATAAAGAAAAAGCTTATAGCGGGAGGGAACCCCGTCGGGAACCCTCCCTCGGAATTTAATCCACTATAAATAGCTTTTGGGTGTTTCTTTCCTCCCCGATGCTGAGACGGATCTGATAAGTTCCGGTTGGGATATCCTCGAAGCCCAAAGTAGTTTGGTTTACTCCTTCTATGGTTTCAAAGGTGGATTCTTGAATCATTTTTCCTTGGGTATCCATGATTTGGATCAGTGCCGTTCCTGCTTTATTGGTTTGGAAGGATAAATTGGTATATCCTTTAGCAGGATTGGGGCCGATGTTCAAACCATCCAAGAAATTTCCGTCGAATGCTACAACCCTTACCGGGGAATACTCATAAGTTTCATCAAGATCAATCATTTTTAGACGGTAGTAAGCCTTTGATGTAGATCGTACATCCGCATCTACCCAATGATAGGATTGCATTTGACTGATACCTCCCTGAGCCAATTCAAAACCGATTTTCTCGAATTCGAATCCGTCAAGGGAGCGCTCGATTTGGAAGCCATAGGCATTTTCCTCGCTAGCGGTTGTCCATTCCAATTGGGCATCATTGCCCCTTCTTTCCGCTTGGAAATTTACGAGCTCCACGGGAAGCGTACCTGAACTATGGTCAAGGACGTAAGTGCCCGCTGAAAGACGATTGGCATTGCTGTCATAAATAACGGTTTCCGTAGTAGCGGATTCAAGCCAAGTCAAGTCCGTACTGCCTCCCGAGGAAACGACATCGAATCTAACCGTACCAAGTTTGGTCCATGAAGGATATGCGGTAATATCATCCGCACCGGCCGGGTCCCAGAATGTTCCGTACACGAAGTTGAAATCGGCTTTGGTGGCGGATTTTTCATCCACGTCAACCATATAAACGGCCGAGAATTCCTCGGAAACCAAGGAGGGATTGTCCACGATGCTTGGATCGAATTCAAATACGAGGTTGGAGGTTCCTACCTTGAAAGCGCTTGAACCACTCATATAGATTTCAATGACCATCTCGGAAGAGTTCCCTGCAATCTGTTCGAATTTCAGGTTGTAGGTTTGTCCTTGGGCAATGTTTGAAATGAGGAAGACAATGAAAAGGGGTAGAAGTACTACAAATTTGGTTTTCATATTTTTCATGGTGATTGTGATTCTAAAAATAGTGAGAAAATATTCAAATACATTGTTAGGTGCCATTTGTTCCGGAAAACGTTACCGGGAATTATCAAAAATTCCCCGTAAACGTTTTTCGACACTATAATTGCATGATTAACAGTATGTTGTTTTTGAAGTTATTGACCGAAATTCACGGTTTGGGAAACATTGAAGTTCTCTACCATTTGGTAGAAATCCACCGCGTTAACGGTCCCGTCCGCATTGATGTCGGATTGGGTAACATTGGCTTGGTAGGCATTGCCGTTTTCCGTAATCAAGGTGTTTATATCCACGGCATTGATGATTCCGTCATTATTGGCATCACCTGCGATTAAGGCATCAAAACCCTCAATATTCACGAACCCGTTCATCCCGAATTTAGGGAAGGAGGGATCCGAGAAATTGGTTTCTACGTTCCACGACATGGCTTGTTTTTCCACTGTTCCTGCCGGTGGTTCCTGCGGAGGGGAGACCTGTACCGGGTTCGCGGATTGCATGGGTAAATGCCCTTGGGCATGAACTACTACATAATATGCACCAGGTCCTATTTCTACGTCAAAGGGTGAGCCGTCGGTATCCACTACTTTCCCGTCAGTCCTAAGGATTCCTGCTTTTCTAGCGATGATTAGATTGGGATCCATTCCATCCCTGAATTCCACCAAAACCCAAGCGGAAATATCTTGACCAACGCCCTCTCCCAATGATTCACTACCCGGATAATTCCAAGGAGCGATGTCAAAGGGTTGGAAGGGGCTAATTAATTGTCCGGTTGCATGGAAATTGGTCATGATGGCACCGTTCGGATCATCATTGAAAAGCCCTTCGAGCACCATCCAGATATCGAATTCAGGGAAATCGATTTCACCTCCGTTTCCGCAAAGGATATCTACTCTTGCGGTGTCCATACCGCATTCATCGGAAAGGACGTATTCAAAGAAATCATTCTGGAATGAGGTTTCCGGTGAGAATGTCTGCTTGTAATAAACAATACCCAATTCTATGTTGATGGAGTCAATACTGCCCACGGTAGGAGGTGTAAGAATATCAAGCCCGTGGGGGGCGGAATAAGTATCGTGGTTTAGGACATACAAAGGCATTGATAAATTGGGAATACATACATCAAAAGAAGTATCACGCGCCACGGGTGCCGGACAAGGCGGAACCGTGAAGTCACTCACGCATACGTTCCAAACATCCACGTTCTTAGGGACGGTAATGATTTGGATGGTTGATTTAGCCTCAAAGACATTAGCCGTGCCTAAAATAACTTCATCCAAATTTACGTCCCGTACAAATGGGGATGCGGCTTGACTACAGGTGTCAACTATCGATGGTTCGTATTCAAATGCATAGGATTTTTCCATGGCTCCTGAACCAAAGCCGTTGATTCCACCGGCAAACACGAAACCGCTTAAACTTTCGGTGAACCCATTGGCATGATTGTCCGTCCCGAAGTAAAAATGCCTATGATCGACAATCATACCCGTAAGGTCTACGCCTAGGTAAAAGGTTTCATTATCTACCACGCCCGTAATATGAACCTCGCTTAGGTTTTCCAGGTTAACGTCATTAGCTGTTTCAAAGGTGAGCAAGCTGTCCTTTAAGGTGTATTCCTTGCTCCAATTCAAGGAAAGCGAGCCGGAGATGGAGCTAACCAATAGGTCTTGATCCACATTACCTACCGTAGGGAAATTCTCGTAATAGGTTTGACCTACGATGATGATGTTTCCTTGCTCATCCGCGTCAACGGCAGCCGCTTCCTCCACTATTTTTTGTCCGGAAGGGTTGGTTCTTCCGTACCAAACACTATTGAAAAATGGGCTTCCGGCGCCTGTGGTTTCATTAATGGATGTTGCTAGTACTTCTGAAGCGTCCAAGGAGGGACCATAGATTTGATGGCAACCGCCTACGGCGTAGTAAATGTCTTGATTGGTCGCTTTTACCACATCGTGATAAATGGATTCACCTGCTCCCGGTGGAAATTGCGGGTCAGCCGCCCAAAGGACATTGCCGACATTATCCAAGCGGATCATCCTAGCGCTTTTGAAGGTAGAAGTAGGGGAGGGAAGCGTATAACCAACCGCGAGGTAACCACCATTATTCGGGGTGTGGATGATGGATTGAATTTCCCCGAATTGCATATATGTATGCGACCAAAGGATATTCAAGGAAGGATCAACTTCCACTACCAATCCCCTAGGGGCTACGGTAGCCATATTATGGTCGAAAATGGCACCCGCCACGATGAATCCGGAGGGGGTTTCTTCCACATCGTACACTTGGATTTGGTATATGGTGGTATCCGTTTCGGAGGTTTCCATCAATTCAACCGCGTTCGTCAGATTTAAATCGTAATCCGTAACGATTAATCCTGAACGCATAAGGTTCCTGTTGTTTAATACCGTTCCGTTGTCTACTTGTTGGGGATTAAAAATGGTAGTTTGTATAAAACCGGTAGTCGGAAAATGCTCGATATCCGAGGAGGAACCATTGCCGTAATGGTCATAAGCCATATGGAAGGTTTGAGCGGAAATGCCCAAGGAAAGGAAAATAAGCAAGAGGGGTAGGAGTAAGAATTTATTGCTTTTCATGATAATGAATTTGACTTTCGTGAATATCAATTACACCATCATGTTCCGGCGGGGGAGTAAAACGTTACCGGCCTAGAAGAGTTTTTTCAAAAAAAATTAAAAACCCATGTTTTTCAAGGGAATACGGAAAATCCGGAAAGAATTCCTTAACTATCGGTAACGAAAACGATTCTTAGCGGAACATGAAAACAATGAAGGAATACTCCGACGATGAAATCATTCAAGGAATCCGTGCGGGAGGGCTTGGAACGGAACAGGTTATCCGCTTCTTGTATCAATCCGGGGGGATCAAGGATGAGGTCATCCGTTTTATAAAATCCAAGATGTCCAATGATGATGTATCGGAGGATATTTTCCAAGAAGGGGTGGTGCATTTAATTATGAATGTCCGGAAGGGAAACTACAAGGGAGACGGCACCGTTAAGGGGTATCTATTCGGGATTTGCCGGAATCTTTGGCTTAAAAAATTGAGGACCAAGGGTAGGGAAATCTCCTTGGAGGAATTCGAGGTTCCGCCCAAGGAGGAGGTGGATTTTGAAACACCGGAATATCACTTTGAAAACCGGGAACGCCGGAATTTAATTTCGGAGGTAATGGGTAAGCTAGGGGAAATGTGCAAGCAAGTCCTCAGCTTTTGGCAATTGAATTACTCCATGAAGGAGATAGCCGAGAAATTGGGTTATAAATCGGAAGGGGTAGTTCGTAAAAAGAAACACCAATGCATGAAAAAACTCATTGACATGGTGCAAGGAAATCCTTCTTTGGTGAAAATGCTAAAGGGTATATAATCGGAAAGTGATGGAGAAAAATTACTTTGAATGGATAGAGGATTACCTCAGTGGTAATTTGAATAATTCCGATAAAACGGAATTTGAATCGGAAATGGAAAACTCGACTGAACTCCGGGAACAAGTGGCGTTATTTCCACTTGCCGGTAAAATGGTAGAGGAACATCAAGCCCATGAATTATTCGATTTGGTGGGTAAAATAAAAAATGAGGAGCAAGATGAAACCAAGGTGGTTTCTATTAATAATAAACCGAAAAATAAATTTAGGATTTTTGCTTTAGCGGCAAGCGTTGTTTTAATATTAGGATTCTTCTTTACTTTTTATCAAACGGGGCAATATTCGGATAGCGGTATCGCGAATTCCAATTTTGAACTATACGACGCCGGTGTTTTATTAGGAGACGGCGACGACTCAAATTACCGGAAAGGAATTATTGCTTACCAGAAAAAAGATTTTACCACAGCCGTTTCGGAATTTAATAAAGTAACACCGAGTGATTCCGATTTTAGTTCCGCGCAGTTTTATGGTTCTTTGTCATTAATGACCTTGGGAAATCCTCAATTGGCAATCCCTACCCTTGAGAATTTATCAAATTCCACGGGACCTCTCCAAGAACCTGCGGAGTGGTATCGTGCCCTTGCCTTATTGGATGCCGGTGAAAGGGATAAAGCCATTAGCGCATTGGAAAATATAGCTAATAATTCCGATCATTTTTATGCCGGAAAGGCGAAGGAAGTGCTTGAGGATTTAGGGAGTTTTTGGAATGGGTGGCGGTAATGCCCGATTGAGCTAAATCGAATTTTTGTTAAATTTTGATACCGGGTTTATTTATATTCATCCTAGAAGCCGTTTTCAAAGGGCGGTATTAAAAAAAATAAAAAAAAGGATGATGGCTACGAATAAAGAAATTTTAAAAATAAGAGAGGGCATTTATAAATGGGATCAAATTAGAAATACGGATTTAGCACTCAATTTTTTGACATCCGGAATAGGGTTTAGTATCGACAAGGATTCTTACGAAAGTTGGAAGTCACTGGAGGATTCCGTAAACGGCGAAACCATTAAAAATATCCATGTTTACATTGGGGTAATGGAATTCGAGACTACCTTTTTTTTGGTAGATTCCTTAACGGATGCAAGAGGTAAGACTGATCCTGAGGTATATATATTAAATCGAAATCTTTTTACGAAGGGATTTACCAAAAACATGAGTTATGGTTTTTCGGTGAATCAGAAATTAAAAAAGGTTCCCAATATCTTGTTTCCTGAAGTAAGCGATCCAAGAGCAATAACAGAGAAAGAAGCCCTTGAACGCTTACTGAAATGGATGTTGTATTCGGATGTATGGTTTGAAAGCCGCCAGAAAAGTAAGCCTAGCGGAGAAGAACCGTTTCCCGGTGTTTTGAAATGCATGACTATTCCCTTTTCGGATTTGGATTATCTTTTTTCCGATGCCGGAACCGAGGAGGTGTATGCGTTTTTTGCTCTCCGTGAAGCGGATTTACATGGTAAACCTCTGGATGTTTTAGAGCTAATCTTATGCAATCAAACATTTAATTCAGAGGGGTATGCCGTTTCCGTAAAGCATTTCGCGGACGTTACTCGCCCCCGCCCCCCGTTTTCCCTTACGGATGGTGATTTTAACCTGTTTTAACAAAGCCATATGCTTGAAGTACTTGACATGTCCATGTGGGTATTACTGGGCATTACCTTTCTTGTTTTAGGGTTTGGTGTTCTTTTTTTGAGTGTGACGGAAAGCAAATTCAAAAAAATACCGGTAATTATTTATCTGGGAATTCTACTCCTAATTGAAATGCTATCCGTTGTGGTTTTTAAGGATAACTTATACCTGTTTTCGCTCTCTTTTTTTCTCCATTTTTCATTCCTGGTTTTTTATTACTTCAGGGTTATGTTTAAATACGAGAATATACTTTTTACTGTATTGTTGATAGGTGTTGGGGGGGTGCCGATGGCAGTGAATTTATCCGTAGGTTATAGTACTTCTAGTTTTCAATCTTACGACAGATTGCTTTATGACTTTATTATCATGATCCTTAGCCTTTCTTATTTCTACGTTAGTTTAGGGAGAAATGACATAAGTAAAAGTAGTCTGGTTTTTAACGGATTCGTCTTGGCGTTTTTTACCATTGATATATTTTTGGCGGCAGGTACCAATTATTTGATTAACGAAAGTTTATTGCTGGTAGCATGGTTTTGGTTTTTTAGGGCTATTTTATTGCAATTATATTATTGTTCTTTAATCTATCATACATGGAAAACTGGCAAGATCCCATAACGCCTTTTATTTGGCTTGGGGTAGGGGTTTTGGTCCTGTTTACTTTTGTTATTTTCCTCCTCTTGTTCGTAAGGAGATATTTAAAAAATATGAGGCGAACGGAACAGGAAAAGGCTATAATGGCATTAAATCACCAAAAAGATTTGCTTGCCCATAGTATAGCTATTCAAGAAAAGGAACGTTCCCGGATTGCCTCCGATTTACACGATGATCTTATTTCTCAATTGCACCGAATAAAGTTGATGAACGAGAATAAGGAATTGAATGCGATGATAGGGGAGAGCATTCATTCCGCAAGAAGGATTTCACATGATTTAAGCCCGCCACTCTTGGGACAATTAGGTATACACGATTTAATCATGGATTTTACGGAGGCATTCGGTAAGAATTTTGAGATTCGTTTGCATCACTTGGATGCAACGGAAAGAAAATTAAATAAACCGGATAAATTGAACATATTCCGGGTATATCAAGAGTGTTTGACCAATATTACCAAGCATGCCAAGGCAAGTATAATTGATGTATACCTAAGGACAACCGATAAGTTTACCATCCTATCCGTCAAGGATAACGGGGTGGGGATAGGCATGGGAGGACGGAAAGGCTTAGGTCTGAAAAATATTGAATTGAGGATTCAGTTGCTAAAAGGGAAATATCATTTAAAAAATAGAAAAACTTCGGGAAGCACTTTTCTGCTTGTTATAAAACGTGATGAAAATGAGTGAAGCAATTATACAAATAGCAATAGTGGATGACGATAGGCTCGTAGTCCAATTATTATCGGATTATTTCCAAAAAAACGATGCATTAAATGTTTCTATTGAGGCTTATAGCGGAAATTCTTTTTTATCAAAATTAAAAGAATCCGAAGAATGCCCTCAAGTAGTAATTCTCGACTTAAGAATGGACGACGGTGACGGCATCCAAACCTTGGAATATTTAAACAGGAATTACCCCGATATTAAAATTGTCGTTTTATCCTCTTATTACAAAGCCTCCTTCATGGGCTATATGCTTAAGGCAGGTGTCCATGCCTTTATTCCTAAGGGGACGGATAAAGAGGACTTGCTGGCAATTATTTTCGAAGTGCATAAAAAGGGACATTTTTTTACTAATGAACAAATTACGCATCTTAGAAAACAATTGCCCAACAAGAAACCTCCCATCACAGGGTCCAATTCGGGCGGTTCATTGAGCGAAAGAGAACTGGAAATACTCAAGCTTTTGTGCCAGCAACTTACGGCGAAGGAAATAGCAAAGAAGTTATTTATTTCCACCAAGACCGTTGAGGCACATAAAAGCAATTTACTTTTGAAAACGGGTGTTAAAAATATGGTAGGATTAATCATCTTCGCGATTAAGAACTCCATCGTTAATCCGGATGAAATATTCTTGTTGGATTAATCCTTTTTTATTTTCTTCCGAATCTTTTATGTAAATCACCATGTGAATAATTTGCCGGTGAAAAATCCTTCGCGGATTCCAAATTATCTACTACGGTATTTAGTTTTTGCATGAGTTCTAAAGCCTTTTTTGATTCCTGCCTATCCATTTTAAAGCCGGTGAGGCATCCCGGACAATCCTGCCCGGAATCAAATAATAAACTTTTTAAGGATACTTCAATAAAGAAGTCGCAATTCGGGCAGTTGAATCCCGGTGTTTTTTCTTGTTGACCATTCATGGTATTTATGATTTAAATGAGATTGTAATAAATGGCTATTTTACTGGCTCTTGGGTTACTGAAATAAATAAATCCGTTCTGTTTTTCGGGTTTTTCGGGTTTTGGTTTATTATTATGTTTTCGCTCTTTTTTATTTTTAGCGTATAGGCTTGTAAAGGTAAATGTGGCTATCCCGTTTTCATCGGTTAAGGCGGTTGCGGCACCAAGCGATGGAATTCCGATGGTCGTACCTTTTTTTATCGTAATGGGTTTTAAGAACGTATCGCATAAATCCAAATCCGTATTCGAAGAAATGTTTGCGCTTATGGTTTGGAAAGGAGCGGGTTCTCCATTGTTTAAAAGGCGAACCATGATGCTCTTTTTTTTCTTTTTTTGGGAAAAAGTTATTGCGTTTTCCTTTGCGTCTAACGCGTAGACGTCCTTTGCCGAACCGGAAGTGGCATCCTTGAATAAATTCAACATTTGCAGGATTCCGGCAGGAAAATCCGAAGTTTCCACCTCAATGCTTGCTTGCATGTTGGTTTCCACTCTTGTTTCCGTATCGGTTTCTTTCTTTTTATCTTCAAGTGGGCCTAATAAAACAAGTGTCTCTTTTTTTGTTTTACCCTTTTCCTCGATTTTTACATTATTTAGGATGTTGAGCCCGACATCAAATTTCGCTCGTCTAATATTTAGATAAGGTAGTGTGATAAGGGAAAGTATGGGAATGTTTACCCTCATCTTTTGTTCTACTCCCGCATTGTTAAATCGGTACGTGAAAGTCAACATCTTCGGCTTTCCCAATTTGTTGGGCGTCTTCGGATCATCCGATGATTCAAAACCGAATTCCTTAATAAAGTTAAATGATGCTTTTGAGGCATTAATGTTTGCATCTACTACTGCGTCTACCGGGATTTTAATGATATTTTCCAAAGTGAAAATATTGGAATAATCAACTTCCTTGGAAGGCTTGGATTTAGCTTTGATGTTCTTCGCATTCATGTTTTTAACCTTTGCACATTAGGAATTTTTTATCTTTTGATTTATCACCTTTTTCGTCAAGGTAGAATGCAGCGTCAAACGATCGCATTTCAACATTTATATTAATATCACATATGATATCCTTATCTACATTGCTTAACCGATTTATATCGAATACAGCTTTGAGATTCGATACGTTTTTATTGGTGTAATTATCTAGATGAATGAGAGTTTCTTGTATATCCTCTTCTATTTCGAGTTCGGAAGCTATTCGTGTTATTTTTTTCGGCTGCTTTATTTTTTTAAGCGAAGAGACGAATTTGATGATTATTCGTCTTTTTATAAATTCAACTAATGAGATATTTTTTTTTGGTAATTTTTCAAGTCCCTGTTGAAATGTTTCCTGTTTTATTTCGGGGAATTTATCGAGTAGTTTAATCTCTTTTTTCTCGGAGATAAGATTTTCGGATAGTAACAGGGAGAGAAAATGCTTCCAATGGGGTCTGAGTTTTTCATTCAATTGGTCGAGGGCATCGCCGGAAAGTAATATTCCGATATCCTTCAACCCAAATTTTAACGCGAAGTCAAATGATTTAATCGCCGGATTAGGTATGGGAAAATATTCCAGGTTCGGGACCCCATCTTCCCGATCCTCTTTGTTCAAATAATTATCGGCTAATTTGGCCGATTCTTTATTGGCTACATTTTGAGCTTCCAAGAGCTCCAGTAAAATATATTCTACCAGATTTTCTAAAACGGAATTGGATTTCATTTGACTCGCGTTAAAATTAAAAGGTGTGTATCCGAATCATATTGACTCGGAGCGGTTATGATACCGTAATGGTGCACGCCACGGGATCAGCGCTATCATTGGTGAAGATTAGTTTATAAGTGCCCGCGGGCGCTGTCGTCGCCGTGATGCTAAAGGTGGCTACACCGGTGGTTGCATCCGTAGTTGCGCTTCCCGTTACGTTCGTAAACTTCCCGGTCGCATCGGTGCCGTCACTATTTTTAATGGTATAATTCACCTCCTCTCCACCTACAGGTTCTCCCATATTAGTAACGGTTACCGTTGGAGCAATCGTTCCGCTAGTGTTGGTTGGGTAATCCTGTTGATTAGGATCCAGTTGAAGGCTTGGATCAGGAACTATGATGTTATAAATGATCTGCATTTCCTCTCTCCGAGTGGAACTTTCTCCTTTTCCGTCATGTATCGGAATGTATGCCGTTACACCTATGGAACCGTCTTGACTTTGGGTGACGTCATCTTTAAGGGTAAGCTTAAACGCTACGGTCCCATCTTGGTCGGTTATTGCAGGAAAAGGTTCCATTCCTAAGGATGTTGCCAAGTTCCAAGTTTGGAGCGGAAGCTTATTCCCGAATCTCCGAATATACGGTTTTACTACCCTGTGGTTAATAACGTGTTTTACAGGGCGATTTCCGTTTTTCCTGCGATTGGTGCTGAATTGGCTTTTGCTTCCGTATAAGGAACTTGCAACCACATTACCGGGAGCGTGCCCCCTGGTAATTTCAGGCGTCTCGAAAGGAGAATTCGGATCAAAAGTTAGTTCAACTTTGGTTCCGGGAGCAAGATAACCCTGGCGATCCTTCACGACGAATTCAATGATGGCCTCATTGTAATCATCGAAAAGAAGGCTGGACGGATTCGCGATCACGAATTCATCGGCGCTTACCGAAGTATTACTTCCTTGAAGAATACTCAAAACGGTTTGCAGGCCGGCGGGCATATCACTCTGGCCACCTTCCACTTTTACGTTCATGGTGTATTCGACGGAATACTTGGATTCCTGGGCGGCCTTGGAATGCTGCTTACTTGAGTAATTGGCCTTTGCCTTTACCTTAATGGAGAAGGGACCAACTCCTAAAGATGCTTCTGCTTCCGCATCCACTCCCAAGGCGGAGTCGCTCGAGGTTTCCTCGGTAGAGGAGGAAGAGGCGGAAATGTTGGCGATGAAGTCGATAACGAAGTTGGATACCTCGATATTCGGGACGGTTAGAATTACCAATAATGGAACCGTAAGGGTTGCTACTTTACCTCCGTTATTATACTGGAAAGTAACATTGATTGGTTTGACTTCACCCGTGTCCGGATCTACGGTCAGACCGACCTCCTTGATGAATTCGTACGTGGTTTTGGCTGCTAGGGCTTGCGCCTTGATTATGGCGTCCATAGGACCTCCAATCAAGGAACTAAAATCCAAAGCATCCAGCGCATTGGTTGCCACCGTTGACGGTGTCGTATCAATTGCCATCGTAAATTTGATTTTATGAAATTAAAAAATATTAGTCGTGGGATATTTATAGGGATGGTGCGGGTTCCCTTAAAGTGATTCCGTGAAGTATTCGTAACTATCCGCGTTTTCGATTGCTTTGTCGGGGTAGATTCTCGCGAGGTCCCTTGCCTCCTGAACTCCGTATACTATATCATCCGTAGAAGCACGGCAATGCGACATTTCGTGAACAATGGTCCCGAATTTGGTATCGAAACCGGAATCCGGTGCCGTCCAAAACTTTTTACAGAGCCAAATTTTAGATGAATTTTTAAACGTATACCCGTAACAATCCATGTCCCTTCCTTCCTCAAGGTTGTAAGTGATGGTAACGGTTTCAAATGAGTCCTTGATTTTTCCGTATACCTTCATTACCTCTAGATACCTTTTGAACTCCTGCATCCCAAACCATTCGATGTACTTACGATTTTCCGAGCTGGCGTATACTTTCAAGTTGTTTAAGGATTCGCCTGTGGCTAACTTTGCTTTGAAGTGGTTAATGGTGACGGTATCTTGTTCCGCTTTGGAACCTCCGATAAAAACAGGGCGAAGTGTTTGACCAAGGCTTGGGCTGCTTTTTTCGAATTTATTTCCGGGGATAAGTGAGTGGTTGTCATGTAACCGTGCAACCATGCCCGTGGTCATTTTTGGAGCACTATTATTAGGGGTGATTTTAATGATTTGTCCCTCGGATTCTAAATGGACTACGTAAGGTTTCTTGGATCCGGATGTGTCGGGATATTCGTTGTTTTCCGAAACGAAATATAAACCCATGAAATCTACTTTAATTTCATGGTTCGTTACTTGGTTTATGAAATATGCATTTGTAATATCTACGGTCTGAGTAATTTCCTCACCCGGTTTTAACATAATGAAATCCTTCTTTTGAGGATTTCCTCTTTTTATTAAAATACCGTCATAGGGTAGTGCTTGATTTTCTCCGATATTTATTTTGAAAACATGGGATAATAAACCCTCAAACGGTGTATTCCATTTTAAGAGCGCGATGTTTTCTTCCGATACGTTTTTGACGGAAATTTTTACTGAGAGTTCATTCCCGAGTACATACTCTTTTTGAGTTGAAATGCTACATTCTAGATGTTTCATTTTTATGTCTTTATTGATTAATTATGATGAAGCGATTTTGAATCATCGCCCTTCACAAATATCAATTAAAGACTTCCGGGAGGCATAAGGGTATTTACCGACTTTTTAAAATTGGGGAATTTTACCTAGATGATTGTAGTTGATTTACAATGGCTTATGCAGGAGTGTGCTGTCTTTGAATATGGAATGAAAATTTGGGGGCACTTTCTCTACCCTAAAATAAACGCCTCATCCACCATCTTAATAATCTTAGGCTCGCCCTTAGGGAAATAGTCCATATTTCCACGGTGTTGGAGTTCAATATCAAATCCTTCGAAGAGGTTTTTTAGTGCCGCTTCCATAAGCCCTACGTCCGTATGTTTTTTAGGGTTAAGATTTACGCCTTGTCTACCATTGGTGAAGAATAAAATGAGGTTTGTCCTATTCCCGATTTCTTTTTCTAAATAATAAAAAACATCGATTTTAATTAAATGGGTAATGGCTGTTATTTCCTCCAATAATAAATCCTTGTTGATGTTTGGTATGTTACAATCCAAGCGTAGGCTAATGCATTCGGAGCCGTTACTCATGGAATTTGTTCCAACGTTTTTTAGGATGTTGATTCTTTTTTCGAGCCTTGGTTTTGTGGTTTTATTTTCTAATCGAATTAATGTACCTGCGGCATTTTCCGGACCATCGGTTTTTTTTGCTTCATATTTTAATAACAGTTTTTCTATTTCGGAAGCCCAAGCAAATTCAAAGTCGTGGAATTGGTATTCATACATTTTTATGGTGAGGTAGCTTTCACGTCTTACCACGGCAATAAACAAGTCTTCGGTTTTATTGACCTTGCTTGAAAGTTCTTTTAAAAATGCTTGTTCCT
>JAHDDF010000577.1 GCA_020629475.1 Saprospiraceae bacterium | reverse complement strand
AAAGCCTAGGAATCATTCAAATCATTGGAGGAATATTAATTTGGTTCAAAAGCCTGAGAAGATATGTGGCGGGATTCTTTATTCTGTTCATGCTGTTTTTCACCGGGTTACATTTAGTTAAAAATACCTATGATGTCGGTGGTGCTATTTTCATGATGTGTCTAATGGTTATTTTTGTTTGGAACCCTTCTTTCATGCGTAGGACGGCTTGATTCGTTAGATGAATTTATCTCTTCCAATCAATTTCCGCCAATCCTACTTGAATTTACTGTTACATCGTACCTTCGGCTAAGATTTTAGCACAAATACGAAATTCGCCGATATGAAGACTAGGTTTTCCATCCTTTTCTTAGGTCTTGTACTACTTATTGCCATTCCTTCTTGTTCCGATGACACGGACGAAAACCCACCGGTTGATGTCGTAATCGCCCCTGTTACGCCAAGGGCTGAATCCACATCATCCGTCTTTACCGAGGATGTAGTTTTTGACCTTCCTGCCGGAAATTGGAATCAGTTATCCTCCATCACATTCGAGGTGGCACCCAAGAACGGTGCATTGGCAAAACCAATGAAGGCAACTTATTCTAAATCGGCGCTTCAAGAAAAAGGATATTATAGCGGAGGGCAGCTAACCCTTCCTGTGTTTGGGTTATACGAGAATCATTCAAACACCGTATCCCTTTCCCAGTCATACGTAAACGGGGAAGTACAAAACCATGATTTGGAAATCACCACGGGGAATTACCAAATTGACGGACACCACGTGGATGACATCCTTGTAATTACCAATAATTACACCCCAACTACCGAACTTGGTTTTAGCTATATCCTTTTAAAGACAAGAAAAGGACCTCACGTACTTGACGTAGACGGCGAACTTAGGTGGTCAGCGCTTGATTTGGAACCCGGCTTGGGCGGAAACGCTTCCGCCATGATGTATTACGGCAATAAATTCATTTGGGGAAATAGCACCATTATGCAAATGATTGAACTAGACGGAAACGTAAGGGATGTCGTGTATCAAACCGGTAGCTTTAACCAAACCAACCTCCACCATGATATTACGGCTGGCAGGGATGGAATTTTATTGGAAGTAACCACGGGTCAAGGCGCGAACCGCCATTTCCAAAATACGGTCTTCGAGGTAAATGAAAACGGTGAAATCTTGAAGGAATGGGACTTCGGGCAAATCATCGTGGATCATATCAATGCAAATTCCCCCATCGGACAAAATCCGCATTTCTTGGTACAGGACGGTGGAACGGATCATGACGGTGATGGAAACACGGACGGCCCAGTAGATTGGTGTCACATGAATTCCGCCATTTATGATGCGAATACCAATACCATTATCATATCCTCCAGGGAGCAATTCGTGATGGCAGTAGGTTATGACGATAAGGAAATCAAGTGGATTCTAGGCGATGAAACCAAGCATTGGTACGTCAATTTCCCTTCCCTTCAGGCATTAAGCCTATCCTTGGCTGCCGAAGGAAAGGCTCCCATTGGGCAACATTCCTTGACCATTGATTCCGATGGAAATCTTTTCCTTTTCAATAATGGTGATAATTCGGATAATCAACCCGCAGGTGAACCTGCCGGTGAGCAAAGAACGGAATCTTACCTTTCCAGGTACAGCATAAACGGTCCCGGGCTCAGCGCGGAGGAAATCCAAAGCGTGGATTTAGATCAATATTCCGCTAGGGTTAGTAGCGTTGCGGAAACTTCCGGTTATATCCTTGCTAATTTCGGCTTGGCAAACGACGGACATACCTACAATTATATCCTTGACCGAAACACGGAAGAAATCCTATTTATGACCCGGATGCAGCAAGATGCCACCGATGGTAACTGGAGCGAGAATTGGCATTCGGATATCATTGATTTAACGGATATTCGTTACGAGTAAACTTGTCGTCCTACGAATAATTTTCAAAAATGCTTCTTCAAGGTTATATTTGAAGAAGCATTTTTTATTTTTCAAAACCAATCTCCATGAAACAAACTTCCCTAATCTTCTTTTTCTGTATTTGTTACCTCAATCTTTTTGCCCAAAAAGAAAGCCCCGTAATATTCATGGATGGGCTTGAAGGAGTCATTTATGCGGATAACACCCCGAATGCTTTTTTTACCGTTGAATTCCCGGGAGATAGCATTTCTGATGGAGGCATTCAAA
>JAHDDF010000576.1 GCA_020629475.1 Saprospiraceae bacterium | reverse complement strand
TAGGAAAAGTGGTAAAAAACGAATGACCCGACCTTTGACGGGTTTAGTGGAGAAATTTAAACCCTACCCAAAAAACGCATCCCGTATCCCTTTACGGAATATCTCATCCCCTGCTACTTTTCTTTGTTGGTAATACGCTTTTGCGTCCTCACCGGCAGGATATCTTAGGGTATCTTTTCCGTCCGTAGCCGCCTCAAAAACGACTTCCGCTATTTGCTCTGCTGTTGAGTATCCTTTTTGTCGTTCCGGGTCCATGAAAACGGAAAGCACTTTTTGCATTTGACCATCATAGGAAGGATGCGCGGTTACGTCCAAGGAACGGGTAGCAAAATCCGTAAGAATACCACCGGGTGAAATGGTTTTTACACCGATGCCGTGGGGATTCAATTCAAAAGCCAGACTTTCGCTCCAACCTTCCAAACCCCATTTGGTAGCATGATATACGGAATTAAAGGGAAGGGTAATCAAGCCACCGATGGAAGTCGTGGTAATAAAAAGCCCGCTTTTCTTTTCCCTGAAATGAGGGATAAACGCTTGGGTTACCCGCATTACCCCAAGGAGGTTCGTATTCAATTGATTCACGATTTGCTCATCCGATGCGCCCTCGAAGGGTCCCGCTAAGCCATAGCCGGCATTATTGAAAACCACATCGATTTCACCCATGCTTATTGCTTCAGCCGCTGAAGATTTTATTTGTGCTGTATCCGTTACGTCCAAGGGGAGCAAGGATACGTTTTCCATTTTATCAAGCTCGGTTTCCTTTTCCGGTTTTCTCATGGTGGCTAAAACGTTCCAGCCTTTATTCGCGAATAAAATGGCTGCTGCCTTACCTAATCCTGAGGATGCACCGGTAATGAATATCGTTTTTGCCATGAGCCTTATGATTTTTTGATGTAAGGAAAATTTACTCCTAAGTTACATTGATTGGGGACATTATTAATACCTCTCTCCTTCAGGGGTTTTATTGCCTTTGATATACCCTTATCCAATCCACGTACATATACTGCGGGAATACCGTAGTATTGTCCGGATATCCAGCGTAGGTTCCCCCTACCGCTATATTAAGTAAAATAAAAAAGTCCTTGTGGAAAGGCTTGAATTCCTTTGAGGTAATGGACGTTTTAGCATACGTTTTTCCATCCACCAACCAAGTAATACTTTGGGCATCCCAAATGATTTCGAATACATGAAAATCATCCGCGAAAATCCCTTCCTCTAATTTAAAATCCTCGGCGCCCATCATGGTATGTTTGCCCGATGTATTGGCGTAATGGATATTGGCTTCTACCACGGCATCATCCTTGGTACCGAACATTTCCATAATGTCAATTTCACCGGTAAAAGGCCAAGGGGTATCACCACCGTTTTCATCAATATTAGCACCCAACATCCAGAAGGCGGGCCATATTCCTTTTCCCTGCGGTAATTTAATTCTTGCGGCAATTTTACCGTAGGTCCAAGCTTGCTTATTCGCCGTATTTAATCGGGCGGAAGTGTATTGGTTTATTCCATGCCTATCACCTTCATGGATGGCTTTTATGACCAATTGGTTATTTTCAACATAAGCATTTTCAGTGCTATTGGTATAGCGCTGCCACTCCTCATTGAAACGTCCCGCTTTTTCTTCTTGGTAATTCCAATTTTCGGGATTTAAGGAATCACCTTCAAATTCATCCGACCATACTAATTTCCAATCCGTTTTAGATGTCATATCCTTTTTCTTCATGCAAGCAAAAAACAAGAGGGAAAGGCTTAGGCACAAAACCAAAACCGTAATTACTTTTTTCATGTGTAGAAGATAGGGAGAATAAAGGAATTCTAGAACTCTCCTTTAATTTGTAGTATCATCATACCAGGGTCTTTTATAAGTATCGGATTGATTTAATTGTCGTAATAAGTTCTCTTTGCTATCGTACCATTGAAACCTTCTAAACCTACCGTTTTCCCCGGCGATAAGATTGTACGCGGATTTATGAAGCCCGATTTTAATGAGATATTTTAACAACGAATTGGATTCATTTTCAGTTAAGGGTCTGTCAGGGTATTCATAGGAAACCAATTGAAATAAGGTGTCGTTTACGGATTCCGCTTGAAAAGCTATTTTCTCCTTGGACATCATAATCCGTTTTACCTCCTCGATTACTTGGTAAACTACTTCATCATTATTTTCATTTTT
>JAHDDF010000074.1 GCA_020629475.1 Saprospiraceae bacterium | reverse complement strand
ACATCCCTGAATTCAGGAAATGTCGGTCAACATCCAAGAACGACTTAAATTTAGGATATCAAATCCTTCACGTGCTTTCCGCTTACTTTTGCCTTTACCCAAGTAGGTAAGCGTAAGGAGGAATTCAGGTATTCATTCGAATGTTGGGGTAATAAAAGTAATTTCCCCAACTCTTGATCCATTTTGGAAAAAACGCTTGCTCTTGAATCCATCGGGGTCTTTACGAGCTTGGACATCGTTTTATTTAATAATTGCTCCGTCTCACGGAATAATCCATATTTCTTAAGGTACCTGGTATTCCCTCTTACCAAGGAATCCAGTAAGGTAAAATTCTCTAAATCATAATGGATCATCAAGGAAAGGCTTTTGACTTGCGCCATGATATTGGCTGGGGCATCACCCTCCATTTTCTCAATGCGAAGTAACCAGTCCAAGGCTTGATTCGGGTTCCCGTTCCAAAGCCTAAGAATGGCGAAACCCAAGCAAAAGCGAACATTTCTATCTAGGGACAAACCCATCCCTGAATAGCGCTCCAAGCCATCCATTACCGGAATTTCAAGCGCCAATCCTCCTTGAATATCACCGGTTTCAACTGCCATATTTAATTTAGAGGCGTGGTAAATTTCAAAAATCCTTTGCTCAACGAATAGGTTGGGATTGTCCAAATCATCTTCGAGCTCCTTTAGTTTTTCCAAGTAAGTTAAAGCATCATCATACCTGTCCTTGGATGCCAAAACGGTTACCGTATTATTTATGGCTTTGAGATATTCATCAATATTTTCCTTGATAAAAAATGAATGTTGCTCCAAGTAGGCTACTTGTTCCTCTACCGTTGCCGCTGCTTCCTCGTATTCACCTGTTCCATACAAGAAAATGGTTCGAGCCAGATGCCTAAAATTCCTTGATTTCACGGTATCCGAATCCTCCGGGTAATCATCGAATCGTTTCTTGAAGGATTGATACTTTTCAATTCCTTCAGGGGATCTAGCTATTCCTTCGGTTCTATAGTGATGGTATATTTCACGGTATAAATCAGAATAATGGCTTTCCCTTGCCATGCATTGTTCCGCGTATTCACGATTCATCTTCAATCCATCAAGCATGCTACCAAGGGCATCGAAACCATACACCCTCCTGAACGTAGAAGCTTGCATTTCATATATCCTGAGAAGCTGTCGGTAATTCTGGGTTTCTTTTGCCAAGCTCTCCCCTTTTGCCAAATAATCCAAGGAGGCCTTATACATTCCCCTTGATATTAATTCATCAGCAAAACCAATCCACATATCAATGCGATAGGGCTCATATCGGTCCTCCTTGTAATTCCTTAAACCGGAAAGGATTTGATTGAATAAACGAGACTTTACGACGGGGAAACGCTTAGGGTTTTCTTTTAACCCTATGAATTTCTTACGTATCCGGTCTTCATCATACCCGGATTCCTTATTGATAATATCAAAAAGACGGCTATAGGCATTATCTCCCTCATTGTATTTGCGGGAATACAATTTGAAAGCTCTTTTCTCCCCCTTGTTCATCGTCTTGATGAGCGTAAATAATTTACGGCTCTCCTTCATCCACTCGTTAACTTTACAATTTCAGCAGGGTGCAGGGCTTGTTCTTGTCCGAAAAAAAAGAACTTTCTAGCGATTTGTCAATATTTACCTTAATCTATTCCGGAAAAAGTTCTTGAATTTACACTAAGAGCTCATTTGAAGGCTCTTAATGTAATGGAAATTCGTTTTCCGGCGTACTTGGCAAAATCCGGAACCTCATGCGTAAATGCTTGATTCGTGTTTTCAGGAATAACGAGAATACTCCCGTTTCCCACCACGATATCCGTATATCCTTTTCCGCCGTAAGGACGCATCCTGAATAATCTTTCTTCTCCTAGGGAAATGGTTACGATGGGGCTTCCGTCTTGTAAATCCCGGGTATCATCACGGTGCGCACCGATGTAATGCTTCTTGGTTCCGTCGTACCAATTTAACAGCAAACCGTTTAAGCGCTCATCAACATGTTCCTTGGACCATTCCAAGAAAGGGGACAACATTTGGGTAATGGGCAATGCATTATTCCTTGAACCGGTATATCTATAATTTTTCCCGTAGGCTTGTTGCCACCTTGGCGTTTTGACTTCCCTTCCGTGAATCTTTAAAATGTGGTAATCTTCCGGATGGCTTTCCCACAATTCCTTGAAGGATTTTTGATCAAGGATAAAATCCGGATGTTTTTCAAAACGATAAATCTTGTGTTCCGGGGAAAGATTGAAAGATTCAAAGGATGGATGCATGATGCTTTGTTTTGATGTAAGATCACAATACATTAAAACAAAAACAACAAAATTGGTTCCGGTTTTACATTTTTTGTTTACAACAAAACACAACACCCCTTATCAGGTCTTCCGACCTGATAAAAGAATGGCAATAATATTCTATCGGTGGTGATGTCAGGTCGGAAGACCTGACATGGGGAATTATCGTCCGAGATGTACTAGTAGGACGGAAATATCACTTGGGCTTACACCGGAAATACGGCTGGCTTGACCAATGTTTACCGGCTTGATACGGCTCAATTTTTCACGGGATTCCGCGGAGAGTGCCGTCAAGGAATGGTAATCAAAATTCTCGTGAAGCCTAACGGATTCCAAGCGGTTCATCCTTGAAACCATTTCTTCCTCCTTGGCGATATACCCCTCGTACTTCAAGCCAATTTCCGCTGATTCAACGAACTCTTGGTCAATCTTGCTCAAGAACTCATCCACGAACGGCAATGCCCGGCGGATATCATCAGCACCGATTCCGGGACGAAGCAAAATACGCTGCAACTTCATGCCTTGGCGCAAAGGCGTAGAGCCCTTGGATTCCAATAAGCCGTTTACTTGATCCGGTGAAATACTCGTAGTGCTGAAGAAGGTACGGATGTCCTCAATCGCCTTAGTCTTGGCGGCAACGCGCGCCATCCTTTCTTCCATATACGGATTGCCTAAAGCAGTCGCCAAAGGTGTTAAACGCATATCGGTAATATCCTGACGAAGCAAGATGCGGTATTCCGCTCTAGAGGTAAACATACGGTAAGGTTCCTTGGTCCCCTTGTTTACCAAATCATCGATAAGCACACCGATATATCCTTCGGAACGCTTGAGGATGAACGGATCCTCCTCCTTCACCTTAAGGTGGGCATTGATACCCGCCATCATTCCTTGGCAACCGGCTTCCTCGTAACCCGTCGTACCATTGATTTGTCCCGCGAAATACAAGTTCTCCACCAAGCGTGTTTCCAAGCTGAGTTTCAACTGCGTGGGCGGGAAAAAGTCGTATTCAATGGCATAACCCGGACGGAACATCTTAGCGTTCTCGAAACCGGGAATCATGCGGATCGCCTTGTATTGTACTTCCTCCGGCAAGGAACTGGAGAAACCGTTGACATAAATCTCACAGGTATTCCAACCTTCCGGTTCAACGAAAAGTTGGTGCCTGTCCTTGTCCGAAAAACGGTTAATCTTATCTTCTATGGAAGGACAATACCTAGGACCAAGGCTCTTGATCCTACCATTAAACATGGGCGAACGACCAAATCCCGTCTTCAGGATTTCGTGCACCTTTGTATTGGTATAGGTGATATGGCAAGGGCGTTGCTTGGTTAACTTAGGCGTATCCGTAAAGGAAAACTTGCCCGGGTTTTCATCGCCGGGTTGTTCCTCCATGCGATCCCAATCCAAGGAACGACCATCAATACGCGCCGGCGTACCGGTCTTCATCCTTCCTGCCTCGAAGCCTAGTTCCACCAGTTGTTCGGTAATGCCGGTAGCATTGCGCTCCCCTGCCCTTCCGCCGCCGAAATTCTTTTCGCCGATGTGGATCAAACCGTTCAAGAAGGTTCCGTTGGTCAGGATAACGGATTCCGATTCGATTTCCAATCCCAAGGCGGTACGGACACCCTTTGCCCTTCCGTCCTTGACTACGATACCGGTTACCATTTCCTGCCAGAAATCAACATTGGGATGCGCCTCGAGCATTTCACGCCACTTCATCGCGAAGAGCATTCTGTCGGATTGCGCGCGCGGGCTCCACATGGCGGGTCCCTTGGAACGGTTCAACAGTCGGAACTGAATCATGGTATGATCCGTCACGATTCCGGAATAACCACCCAAGGCGTCGATTTCCCGTACGATCTGCCCTTTTGCCACACCTCCCATAGCGGGATTGCAGGACATTTGGGCAATGGTATTCATATTCATGGTAGCCAGCAAAACCTTGGAACCCAAGTTTGCCGCCGCAACCGCCGCTTCACAACCGGCGTGCCCCGCACCTACCACTATGACATCGTACTTCGGAAACATGTCTAATTTAATTTTACCCTTGAGGCTTATCGTCATCAATAACATCCTCCGTCGCATCCGCAACGGCATCACCGATGTCACCGAGTTCCTCCTCCACTTTATCTTTCATTTCCTTGGCGGAATCAACCACATCCTCCGTGGACTCAACGATAACGTCGCCGACCTTGGATAGCTTCTCCTCAGCAACATCCTTAATGGGTTCTAAAGTTCCCTCGGTGGTTTCCTTGATGTCTTTGGCGGAATCTATGGCTTCCTCCGCGGAATCCACGACGATATCACCAACCTCCTCTAGTTTATTGCCTACTTCGTCCTTAACGTCCTTGGCGGAGGACAAAGCCTCATCAGCGGATTCAACAATTACATCGCCTGCCTTGGATAGCTTTTCTTCAACCACCTCCTTAACGGGAGTCAGTTTTTCTTCCGCTATGTCTTTCACGTCCTTGGCGGATTTCATGACTTCTTCGGCAGAACCTGCCACGGCATCACCCACCTTGGAAAGTTTCTCTTCCACGACTTCCTTGATAGGGGTTAGTTTCTCCTCGGCTTTGCCTTTTAGGTCCTCGACGATTTTCTCACCTTTTTCCGTGTAGGGCTCCAAGCGATCAGAAACTTCATCCTTAACCACAACGGCAGCCGCCTTTGCGGTATCAATGGCATCCTCCAATTTCTCCTCGGCAATTTCTTTTAGGTCTTCCGCCTTGTCCATTACCTTTTCGAAGAATCCCTTTTCCTTTTTCTTCTTCGAGTCATTTATCTTTTGAGCGGCAAGTTCCAATTTCTCTTTAGTGGAATCATCCACGTCTTTATTGGTATTTACCTCCTCTTGGATTTTAGCCTTGGCTTCCGCCGTTTTTTGTTTTTTCAGCTTCTCCTTTTCCTCGCGTTCCTTGATTTTTTGGATTTTCTTTTCCAACATGGTTCGCGTTTCGTACATCTCCTTCAATTTATCGTCCTTGAATTTGATGCGCTGCTCTATCATCTTGATTTTGGCTTGGCGGATTTGCGCCTCCAACTGCCCATCGGTACGTTCGATGCGTTTATTCTCCCATTCCAAATCCTTATAATCCCGATCACGCGATTTCTCGGAGCGGTCTATCGCTTTTAGCAGACCCTCGTATCTGCGGTTCAAACGTCCGGTTTGTGAATCATCATTTGATCCTCCTTTATTACCGAATCGTTTTTCCTTTACCAATTTGAAGGCACCGTCCATTCGTTGCCAAACCTTTTCCCTAAGGTCCTTGGTAAACTTGGAATTGTGGAATTTACGTTGAAGTGCCTTTAGTTCGTCAAAAACACCGGACAGTTTTTTTCCTTCCTTGATACGCTCATCAATTCCGTCCAGGGAGGACATAAAGGAATTGTAGTTCTCCTTTGCCTTGTTCCGGAATTCGTCATCTAATCTTTTACGAAGTCCTTTCATGTTTTCAAAAAGGACGTCCGTGGTTTTTCGTAATTCGGCAGCATAGGAACGGGAAAGAATGCCCTCACGGACTTGCCCCTGGACCTTGGACCAAAAGCCTTTCAAATTTTCCCAAATGGCGGAATCGAATACCTCTAAGCCCTCCACCTTCTCCTTGATGACTTCTAATTCCGATTGGAATTGCTTGTACATCTTGGCACTAAGGACGATTACGTGCCATTCGAATTTTTTACGGATTACAAGTTCCGTATTATCAACCTTAATATCCTCGGGTAGTAGGTCGTCGGATGCGGTAAGATCCCTTACCGTTTTGGAGTATCCTTCAGGGAATTCGACTTCTTTCCCGTCTCTCCAATCCTTATTCATTTTGTCCTCGAATTCGTCAGTGACGGTTTTGTAATCGAAAACGTAAAGGTCTACCTTGTTATCATCCGGCAATAATTCCATTGCCACAAGGATTTTTTCATTCTCGGCATTTGTGCCGCGCAGTACGAGTTTGGTCTTCATGTCAAAAACAATATTGTCTTTACAAACGTGTCGGTTACCTCAAGCAAGAGGTATTGTCAATGGTGTCAAATTAAAAGAGGGCTTAAATTATGAAATAATTGAATGTAATGCCATTCCGAAAAGCCCAAGTCCTTGTTATTAATTAGCCCAATAGATTTTTGCCCACCAAATATTCCGCGATTTGAACGGCATTCGTAGCCGCTCCTTTGCGGAGGTTATCGGAAACAATCCACATGTTTAATGAGTTATCCGCGGATTCATCCCGGCGGATTCTTCCCACGAATACCTCATCCCTGTCCTTGGCGTTAGCCGGCATGGGATAAATAAAATTATCCACGTCATCCTCTACGACAACGCCATCCGTTTGGTTTAGGATGTTTCGGACATCATCGGTTTCAAAGTTATTCTTAAAAGAGATATTCACGCTTTCCGAGTGCCCCCCTTGAACGGGAATACGAACCGCGGTTGCCGTAATTCTCAAAGAATCATCCCCTAGGATTTTACGGGTTTCATGAACCAGTTTCATTTCCTCTTTGGTATATCCGTTATCTAAAAAGATATCACAGTGAGGCAAACAGTTATCAAGGATACGGTGAGGATAAGCCATGGCATAACCTGATTCCGCACCTGCCTTTTCGGACTCGTATTGTTTAACCGCCTTGGCTCCTGTTCCGGTGATGGATTGGTAAGTGGAAATCACCAATCGCTCGATGCCGTATTGTTTATGAAGAGGAGCGAGCGCCATTACCATTTGGATGGTGGAGCAATTAGGGTTAGCAATAATTTTATCGTTTTCCCCAAGGAGGTGGGCGTTGATTTCAGGTACCACTAATTTCTTATCCGGGTCCATACGCCAAGCGGATGAGTTATCTACCACGGTACATCCGGTTTCCGCAAACTTGGGTGCCCATTCCTTGGAAACGCTTCCTCCGGCGGAGAAAATAGCCAAATCAGGACAAGCGGCAACCGCGTCTTCCATACTGACTACGCTATAATCCTTTCCTTTAAATTGAACGATTTTTCCTACGGAACGAGCCGAGGCAACGGGTAAAAATTCGCTTATGGGAAAATTCCTTTCTTCTAGGACATCCCTCATGACTTGTCCTACCAAACCGGTAGCGCCAACCAATGCAACTTTCATATTTCGGTTTTCCTTGTTGGGTCCTGTTAAACAGCACCTATCTTATTTACAATTCCCTTTCACCTACTAATGCTGCAGGGAAAGTCGTGCAAAGGTATGTTATTGGGAAAAAAGTGTAAAGAGTTGACTTCGTTAAATATGCTCTTATTAGGCATTTTGTATAACCTTACCTAGAGCGGAAATCCATTTTCTTCTACCTCCTACAACTAAAGTATATTCTTTTCCTTCTAGATCCTTGAGAATAATCCGGTTGGGTATGATTCCCAAGGATGATTCAGGACGGAAATCCTGAATTTGGCTAAAAGGCAAATTGAGTTCCTTCTCCGTGAAATTTACACCGTGAGACTTGAAATACAATCTTTCATGGGTCAGGTACATATATCCTCCAATACCTTCAAGACCATTCATATAATTTGCTCCTCCTTCCTTGAGGATTTCCTCATTGGCAATAGCGGGAAATTTTTCTTTCGGTTTAGCGATATAACGGAATATCGCGATTAGAACAAAAAAGAGACCACCCGCGATAAAAGCAATAATAGCGGAGATGATTAGACCCGTTACCAAGCCTTCGGTTATCATAAATAGGAAGCCCACCATAAGCCCCATGATACAACCGAAAATCAAGGACGGAAGAAAAGATTCTTTCAGAATTTCACCCATGACGCAATTTTACGGCAATATAACCAAAGTATACCCGAATCACTTTGGTTCGGGTATACTTTGCTTTGCCTGTAAATAATCCTTATTCCGAGTAAGCATCCAAATCCGTAGCGATGACCGCTTTCAACACCCTTAATGCAAGAGCGTTGGCTTGGTGCTTTTCGAATCCTTGGTTCATAAAATGATCCTCCAATTGAATCCATGCCTTATGGTACGCCAACTTAAAGGGAACCCCGAATTTCGCGAAGAATCCGTCCTCCTTGATTTTAGCATCCATCGTTTTCCAGAGCTTGTTGTTCCAATCCACAATTTGCGCTTGCTGATCCGTATTGAGTTTCCTGGGCATTAGGAATAATCGATTACGCTCGCTGTTGGCTTGGCGCTCAACACTTTTTTGTTTTTCGGTTAAGTTCCCTTCATTGGGGTTCAAATCCATCGAAATGGTTTTCACCAAAATGATGGATTCCCAATTCAAGAAACCACCGCAATCCTCGGGACGAACGGAACTTACGCCTCTATTTTCCGCTTTTATGAATGCTGAATACGCTTCTTTTTTATGGCGCATGAATAACCAACATGGTACGGCAGGTTCATTCCTCATCGCGGATTGGATATACCGTGTATGAAGGATGAGCTGCTCCAAATCATCGTAGGCGTAGCGAGCATCGGGATCGAAAGGAGTATCCTTGGATTTGTTTTCCGCGCTTACGGTTTGGATTGCCTCGTTCATGAGGTTGTTGATCTTGTCCTTGTTTTTCTCCTTGTCGGAAACATATAGGATATAGGCACGGTAGGCGTTCGCCAAGGGGGAGCCTTGTTCCGTTAGTCCTTTGTAAGCTTCCTTGGGATTGGTCTCGATCAAGAAAATAAGTTGCTCCAACTTAGAGGTTTCCACCTCCTCGGGAGCCATCCAACCGACTTCCGCCATTTTTTCGTAGCGCTTGTATCTTGCCAAGGAACCGGAAAACATATCCACACCCGAAGCCGTGCCTTTTCCATAGACCCCGTCCAAGGAACCGGAATAGGAATTTTCCCCTTTCAGGAACATTTGCAATGACTTAACGGATTGACGGCTGCTCTTGCTTATGGTGGTTGGGCCTTTTGTTTGGAATTCCGCCCTATCTATAGGTGCCGGAGCCGGAGCTACCTCCGCGATTTCCTCTTGGGGAATAACCCCTGTTTCATTTTTATCCTTATCGGCAAAAACCACCGTTGGGGAATCACCTAGATCCTTAATGGTATTGAATTGTTTTACCTTATGCAAAAGCAAGGAATTCGTTTCACGGATAAATGCCCCGTCAAATCCCAATTCTTGTACCAATAGCGCTTTCCCTTTGGCTTCCTCCTTAGTAGCGTATTTCCCGGACACCACTTTTACCGTTTTTCCTTCGGAAATGAAGAAGAGGTTTCCCGCACGGTTGTAATTCTGCCAATTGATGAATTCACGGCAGCCATGTGAGGCAAGTTGAACCGTGTATACCGTTCCACCCTTAGACAAAGGTTTCTCGGAAAGAGAGGCATCGGAGAAAAGGGGTTTCTTTTGGATTTCTTCCAATGCGGCCTCCGCTTCGGAGCGTTTGGCGTAATTACTTACGAAGACCCTTACAGTATTTTCCTTCCCGGTTACTTCCGCATAAGGATAGCCGATAGCCCTTATATCCTCAAAAGAGGAAATATCCACGTCCGTGTAAAGACCAAGGTTAACGGAGTACACCGTATCCTTTACGGGAGTAGTGGCAGCATGTGCCAAAGTAAACGCGAAAGTCAGGAATGCCAGAACGGCAAGTTGTAGGGAGAGTTGATAGCGTGACATGTGCTAGATGGTTAAGATTGTGCCGATACGCCAATAAACGATTCGTACCTTCGAATATTGCCGTGATGTTTCTCGATTGAATTAAAATATACTTCTAATTGGGATAATAATCAAAGGAATTAGTTATGCTTGAAGGGTGCCATCATGGAAAAACGGGGGACTTCCGCTTTAAATTGGGTGCCGTTTGATTCATTTCTCATGATGTAGTAACCGCCCATTCTTCCCATTCCGGTTCTCAAGGGGCAGCCTGAAACGTACTCATGTAATTCACCGGATTCCAAGTAAGGTTGTTTTCCGATAACGCCTTCGCCTTCCACCTCCCGCTTCAGTCCGTCGGAGTCCTCGATGAGCCAGTAGCGGGATAATAATCTTACCGGAAAGGAATTCAGGTTTTCTATCCTAATCTTGTAGGAAAAAAAGACTTTTCCCATGACGGGTGCGGAGTAGCCTACATGATATGCGGTTACTACCGTGATTTTTATTCCGTTAGTGGTTTGAGTCTGCATCCTCTACGGTTATCTCCAGAAATTCCCCGATTACCGCCTCCGCCTCGGATAAGGCTCTTTCCAAATTATCGTTCATGAGAACGTAGTCAAATTTGTCCTCGTACTGTAATTCGAGGGTAGCGCGCTTCACTCGTTTGCGGTAACTATCCGGTGTTTCGGTTCCACGGTTCGCCAAACGTTCAAAAAGGATTTCGGGAGAAGGGGGTTTTACGAATACCGCGAAAGATTCTTCCGGATATTTGTTTTTTATGTTCAAGGCACCTTTTACGTCAATATCAAAAATAATATGTTTCCCCTCGTTCCACAATCTTTCGATTTCACTGTGGAGGGTTCCGTAATATTGATTGGAATAGACTTCTTCCCACTCCAAGAATTCACCGTTTTCAACCCTTTTCCTGAACTCCGGGGGAGTCAGGAAATAATAATCCTTACCATCGGTTTCATGATCCCGTTTAGCCCGGCTAGTAGCGGACACGGAAAACGCCAAGGAATCCAATTCCTTGAGTAAATGCCTTACGATGGTTGTCTTTCCTGCTCCGGAAGGTGCCGTGAATATGACGAGTTTTCCCTTCATCCTAAATTACAATACGTTCGCCGCTTGTTCCTTTATTTTTTCCAAGTCATCCTTCATCTGGACTACTATTCGTTGAATATCCGATGAGTAAGCCTTGGAACCAATGGTGTTAATCTCCCTGCCCATTTCTTGGGCAATGAAGTTTAATTTCCTTCCTTTTTGACTGCTTTTGGAATCAATTTGTTCAAGAAAATAACGGCAATGCTGCTTGAGCCTTACCTTTTCCTCATTGATATCTATTTTCTCTAAATAGAAAAGTATTTCCTGTTCGAAGCGATTTTCATCTACTTGATCCTTGTTAAGGAATTCACGCATATGGTTATCTAATCGCTGCCTGATCTTATTAACCCTTTCCTTTTCGTAAGGTTCCAATCCCGCCAATAAATTCTCAATGGAAGCCACACGTTCCCTGAAATCAGTTTCCATGGCGCCTCCTTCGGTGCTGCGGTATTTGGTCATGTTTGCCAAGGCGGTAACCAAGGTTCCTTTTAAGATATCCCATTCCTCGTCAGTGATGCCGCCACCCGCTACGTCCACTACACCGGGAACCCGCAAAATGCTTGATAAGAAATCCCCTTTGGATAGATTCAATTCTTGACTTAATGCATCTAAATCCCTGTAGAGGGAAAGAAATGCGGAACGGTTTATTCCGTAAGAACCATCTCCCGCCGCTTCTTGGATTTCAATATTGACTTCCACTTTTCCACGAAGCGCCTTTTCTTTAATGGTATTACGGATGTCCATTTCCTTTTCACGGTAGATTTGCGGCAAGCGAACACGGATATCAGTGTTCTTACCGTTTAGGGATCGAGCCTCCACCGTAATGGTTTTCCCTTGGAACCCGGACTCCGCCCTGCCGTAACCGGTCATGGATAGTATCATTCTCTCGCTTTGATTTAGGCCGTAAAGATAGTTTTTTGAACGGGAATGCCCCAAGGAGAGCCGCCTGAGTGGGAAAAGAAAATTCGCCTACCTGAACAACTAGGATTCAAGTAGGCGGATAAAATACAATGACGGATGTCGCCCTAGAATTTTAAAAGGGCAACGACGGCACCTTGGAGCGCGAAGAATAAGGCAACGTAACCACCGTCAATCAAGAACAATTTCAATGATTTCTTTTGGTATAAATAATGAATGGCTACTACCGGCAGGGCAAATAATAATGCCATCTGAAGACCATGGAAACCACCGTGCGTGAAGGTTTGCTCGGCAGGATCATGGAAATCAACAAGGAATTTAATGGCGAATGCCGTAACGCACATCATCAAGAAAGCTAAACCGTGAGTAATCGCGATTCCGCTTTGTGCTTGTTCGTCCGTTACGCCCGTTTCTTTTTGCCACGCTTTCCCGAATAAGGCAGTATACCAAAGGAAGCCAAGCATGAATGCGGCTAATGCAGCGATGAGAATTTCCAAATACTTCATTCGTTCTTCATTTTGTAGATGGTTGGAAAATGAATTGAAAAGATAAAACAATCATTTCAACAATTCTTCTACGGGAAGACTATTTATTATCTGAACATTAGCGGCTAATCAACCGATAAGAAAGGATAATAATCATGAAGGTGATTTTTCTACTTCACCTTCCTGAAAGTAAGGCTAATCCGTTCACCTGCATCCGCCTGCTTGGGAATGGCGTGCTTCCAAACCTTTTGTACTTCATCGTCCATATGGAAAAGGGAACCGCCGGGAAGTTCGATATCTATGGTTTCTTCGGGGTTTTCAATATTTTTAAAACGTAGTGTCCTTGTTTCCCCTAAGGAAACAATACTAACGCCTGTGCCGGGTTCCAAATCCTTTGTGTCATCCACATGGAAACCCATTTTTGATTTTCCGTCAGGATAGAAATTTATCAAGCAATTGTCGGGTTTGAAACCCAATTCCATGGCGATAAGCCGTGCGATGGAATCAAGTTCCGGTAGAAACGGGGTTTCCGGGTATTCCATCCGGGAATAATTGTAGGGCTTTCCGTAGGAAGCCGTTTTTCGGGACTTCATGCTTTCATCCCAAGGAACGACGTCCTTGAAGTACTTCATCAGCGTGCTTGCCCCCGGAACAAAGTCGGGAATTAACATTACGCCTTTCATGTAATCGTAATTTGGTAATTATCAATATGGGAGTTTGCTCTCTCTCCGTTTAGAATTGGAACGCTGAAAAAGGAAAAAGAATTCCCGATGATTCCTCCGCGTATTAACGCAACAATCCCCTAGAAAATCGTATTTATAATTACAGGAATCCTTAAATTTGGAATATGTCCGCTAAGACGACATCCACGGGTGAATTGCTTGCCGCTTTCCGTAATATTCCAAGGAAAGGCTGGCGTGATATCATCTCTTTCTGTGAAAGAAAGAGAAAAGATATCCTATTGTTACCCGTTGATAAGCAATTCGGGATTTTAAGGCGGTATGTTGCTGCCTTGTATCGGGTGGGAGATTATTACGGGGTCTTAAAGGAGTCTGATCCACTATTGGTCTTGTGCCTTTCCGAAAAGGTAAATCCGGGTATAGGAAGAAGGGTTTTTGAGGAGACGTTGCTCATGAAGGCGGATGCTCAACTGCGGCTCGATAAATTCTCGGATGCGGAACATACGCTGAGAGAATTGATAAAATTAGATAAAGAAAACCCGGAATATCAAAAATTACTGGGCAGTTGCCTGTATCAAAACAAGCCTTCGAGTATACGGAAAACAAGGGCTTATTCCGTCCTTGCGTTTCTGTTGTCCGCCCTTGTTATTTTCCTTGAAATCATGTTCGTGAAGAGCTTCCTTGCCAAATGGATACCTTGGGTTATGGGGTTACGGAACATTCTTTTCCTATCAGGTTTAGGATTATTCTTTATTCCTGAATTAAGACTTTGGTTACGTGCCCGTTT
>JAHDDF010000073.1:8107-13880 GCA_020629475.1 Saprospiraceae bacterium | reverse complement strand
GCTCCTCTAAAATATTGTTATTCAGACGTTAGACGCTAGATGTTAGACATTAGACGGTTATTTACTAAAGTAACAAAACGGAGTCTAACGTCTAGTGTCTAATATCTAATATCTTGATTTTTAGTTAAATGCATTACATTGAGTTAGCAACGCAATTACCTGTCAGAGCCTTATCTTTAAAAGAAACAAATCGGCATTATGTCGGAAAGCATATTCAGTAACGAGCAAGTCCGGGTGGATAATCTTCCCCATGTTGAGGACGTGGAATGGATTCCCTTGAACCGGAAGTACCTACCCGTTAGTCTCTTCGGGACTTGGGTCTTCGCGCTTGTTGTTCCCTCCCTTTTTCTATTCGTGAATTGGACCAATGATATTATCAAGGTTCCTTGGTTGGTTTGGGGGATTATAGGGGCGTGGTTCGTTATTTTCATCTTTGTAAGTATTGTTTCCCTCCTTGGATTTAAGCATAAGTCATACGCGGTTCGGGAACATGACATCATGTATAAATCGGGTCTGATTTTTAGGACGGTTACCGTATTGCCTTTTAATCGTATCCAGCATAGCGAAATCAATTCCGGTCCTATAGAAAGGCGCTTCGACCTTTCTACCCTGTCCGTTTTTACGGCGGGTGGCGCGCAAAGTGATTTGTCCATTCCCGGCTTGTTGAGCAATGATGCGGAGCGGATGAAGGAGTATCTCACGGAAAAGACGGTGAAGCATGGAGAGCGCTAGCGTTGAATCATTATTCGAGGAAAAACGCCAATCGCCCGTCGCTATTTTCTTGTTTATCGCTTCTTTTCTGCGGCGTTTTATACGAGGGGCATGGGCGCTTTTGTTCTTCTTTTTCTTTGGAAGGAGGGATGGGGAAACCTCTATTTCCGCTTTCTTGGGTTTCATCGCCATGATTGCCGCAGGGCTTGCTTTGGTCATGTCCGTCCTTCGTTATTTCAGGTATTATTATTCCGTAGATGAGGATTCCCTCAATATCCGTGAAGGTGTATTGAGCAAGAAGAATTTGAATCTCCCTTTTGACCGTATTCAAAATATCAACTTCGAGCAGAAGATAGTCCATCGTTTTTTCAATGTGGTGGCGCTGCAAATCGATACGGCGGGTTCCGTAGGTAACGAACTCCGGATTGATGCACTCCCTAGGGAGGAAGCGGAAGCGATACGTGATTATATCCTAGCTAAAAAACGGGAAATCATTGCCGAGCAAAGAACGGAAACCGAAGAGGGGGAAGAAGGAGAGGTAAAAGCCCTGCCCGAAGAGGAGGTTTTCGAGCAAGACGAGCTATTGCTTCATCTGAATCCTTTTGATTTACTGAAAGTCGGGATTAGTCAAAATCACATCCGTACGGCTGCCATTATCTTTGGTTTTGCTTTTACGTTTACCGATAATATCACCGAGCTTTTCGGGTTTGATATTTATGACTATATCGAGGAGAATGCGGAGGGGATAGCCGCCGGTTTCCTCATGAAGTTTATTGTTTTCGTAGGGGTAACTTTAGTCGCGGTCCTTGGGTTGAGTATGTTCCGGACAGTTTTACAATACTTCAATCTTAGCTTCTACAAAAGCCGCGATGGTTTCCGCTTGACTTCGGGTTTAATTACCAAGCAAGAGGTAGCGCTACGCAAGGAGAAAGTGCAAATCATTGCTTGGTCCAATAACCCTATCCGGAAACTCTTCGGGATATATACCTTGATGATTAAACAGGCATCCGCCGGGGTAGTGGCTAATCGGCGCCAAGCCGCCAATATTCCCGGTTGTTATGATGAGCAAATCAAGGAGGTTTTAAGCTCCTGTTTCCCTGATATGACGGATGACGAGTTCAAGGAGCACGACATCCATCGTAGCCTTATGATTCGCCGATTTATTTATTTGGGGATTCTGCCCACGATTGCCTTGGTTGGCTTGTTCCTGTTGACTTACAGCATCCAAACCGGTGTGGCGATGGTGGTATATCCAATGCTCGTTTTTTTTCTTTTGTATCGATACCAAAGGAATTTCAAATGGTATGTAGGACAGGAGTATATCAAGACGGAACGTGGTATTTTCGGTCGGACTTATTCCGTAGCACCTTATTATAAAGTGCAAACGGTGGAGATTGTCCAAACGCCTTTTCAGCGCAAACGTGATCTAGGAAACGTAACCATTTATACCGCGGGCGGAAGTTTGTCCATCCCTTACATGGAAATGGATAAGGCACGTGAGTTGCGGGATTATATTTTGTACCGCGTGGAAACAAGCAAGCGGTCTTGGATGTAATTTCCCGATAACTGTAGAGACGCGGTGCTCGGGTCTCTTGCTTGGATTGTTGCTTGAAGTTTGCTCTTAGATTTTGTCGTGATTTCTTAGAATGGTGCTTAGGTTATGTTTGGTGGGTTAAGACGCATTCAATGCGTCTCTACAGGGGGTGTTAGGAACCTATTTCGTAATAGCGCCTTGTGAAATTACGTACGAAAAACCCCAGGGAAATTTACTGTCGCGGTTATTGATGGCGCGGATTTCCAATCGTTGTGGACGGAATTTTTTCTTGTGGGTCTTATCCGTTTTTAAATCCTCGAAATCCTCCAAAAGTAATGTGGTGGTTTTTCCCGCTTCAACGGTAATTTCCTTGGTGTATGCATAGGATTTGTCCTTAGCGGAATACAACAAGATATAGGGGTTGAGCAAGTCCACGGAGTCAGTGGAATTGAAGGAGATTTTATCACCTTCCCAAGCGGCTAAATCGCCGGAGTATAAGGGACGGGGTACGCGTGAGGTAGCAACTGCAAAGCACCAATAGATGCCTAAAAGCAAGAAGGTTCCCGCTAGGAGTTTTACACGTGGCTTTTTCATTGAGGATTGTTATACGACTCTTTTAACGCTTTTTTCGAAGTTTTAGTGTACTCCCCGCCAATTTTAATAAATGCAATGGCTAGCCCACCTAAGAGGCAGTAAGCCAGGATGTCCAAAAGGTCAAAAGTACCAAGGATGTAACCGAATTTTTGAAGTACTTCATGCCCTACCGCTAAACCAATACAGGCTGTTTGAGCGATGATACTTCCTTTGTGCCCTTTCCAAATCTTAGCCATTGCTTGGACCAAAGAGTAAAGCCAAAGCCCGTCCGGAAGATTATAGATGAACCAATCCGGGGCTGATTTTCCTTCACGGAAGCTTGCCAAGAAATCAGGTAAGGGAATATAATGGAACAACAGGATGTCCTTGGAACCAAAAACCAAATAGATGAAAAGCCCTAGCAGGATGGGGCAAATGACGGTGATGAATAAGGAGGGTAGGGTTTTAGTCATCAAATTATCTTCTACCATTGAAAAAGCCCAGTAATGCCTTCTCGTAGGAGGCGTCCGTCCGGATGGAAATCGTGTCCTTTCCCGCTTTTGAAAATAAGGTGTTGAATTGTTCCACCCGTTTTTCGTTCTGTTCCGCGTAAGCGTTCCTAACGGACTTACTGCTTGTGTCTACCCATAACTCCCTGCCGGTTTCCGCATCGGTCATGCGAACCAAACCGATGTTGGGTAAAGTTTCCTCCTTGGGGTCATGAATGCGTATACCGATGATATCATGCCTTTTAGCGGCAATCCGGAGCGGGTTTTCGTAATCGGCTGCCATGAAATCGGAGAGGACGAATACGATGGCGCGTTTCTTCTGGATGTTATTAAGCGCGATCAGTGCCTCGGATAAATCAGTACCTTTTCCTTTCGGCTCAAAATCCAAAAGTTCACGGATAATCCTGAGGATGTGTTGTTTTCCCTTCTTGGGCGGAATGTACTTTTCAATCCTGTCGGAAAAGAAAATTACCCCCACCTTGTCGTTGTTTTGAATCGCCGAGAAGGCAAGAACGGCGGATACTTCCGTGATGAATTCGTTCTTGGTTTGGTTCATTGTCCCGAAGAAAGCGGAACGACTCACGTCCACCATCAACATCACGGTTAATTCCCTTTCCTCCTCGAATACTTTTATATGGGTTTCGTTGGTTCGGGCGGTAACGTTCCAGTCAATTGCCCGGACGTCATCCCCGGGGAAATAATTACGCACCTCACTAAAACTCATTCCTCTTCCTTTAAAGGTAGAATGGTACTCCCCGGAAAAAAGCTGCTTGCTTAATCCCTTGGTCTTTATTTCAATTTTACGGACCTTCTTGAGGAGTTCTTTCGTATCCATTTTTAGAGGATAATTAAATTAGGTGTAATAATTAGTATTGTGTTTTTATTTGTTGTTTTCGAAAAGAATTTATGTATTGAATTTAATATAAGGCATTCTAAATGCCGCCTCTTTTTCGCTTACCCGTTTTGGGCTGGGGTGGAGGTGTCATAAATAAATATGCGACCGGACCATAAGGGTTTAAATATTCCTCCAATTCTTTCCAAGGGACGGTAACGCCTTGTCTACCGTAAATGGGATGGAATGAAGTGCTGTATCTAATACCTTCCTTGCGAATAGTGAAATGCTCAAAATCCGCTTCAAGAATCCATTCCCGGAAACCGGGATTCTTGAATATTTTTCTTCTTCTAATGGTGTTGAAAGCTGCTTTGTCGAGCGCTTCTTCGTAAGCCGTCCCTGACTTAAAAATATCCCTTAATTCAATGGGCTTTCCGTTTACCAAATCGAAGTTGAAGGAGAGGTCCGTTGAGCCTTCCTCCCAGCTTTTGTCAAAGCAGAGGAAACCACTTGCCAAGGAATCCGAAACGAACTCCATTTGGAACCAGCCACGGGCATTTGACAAGCCGCGTTGGTCGGGGCCGGGGTTGCCGTTTTCCGCTTTGAGTTGGCTCACGTGGGTTTTGCATTCCCCTTTCCATTGTTCCACCGCCTCGGTCACGAAATCGTTGAAGGCGCTGAATCTGCTTTTGGGATAAATGGCGTCATAAGTGGCCATATAGTCTTGGTATTCAATGCATCCTACCATTAGTTCTTCCTTTCTGTCCAAGGAAATACGGTGCTGGTCGCCATTAGGCATGATGCGGACGCCGGTCAAGTTTCTTCTAGCAGGGTTGATACTCCCTTTGATGCCGCCGCGCTTGAGTTCTAGGTCGTCTATGATGTCTAATTCAAACTCTTCCGAAGAAGTCATTCTACCTCGAAGATCAAAAGTCTTGTTGGTACTTTTAAACCAAATCAAACCGAAAAGACGGTCGGAATCATTCCTTTGAAGTGTCATTTCCACCTCGTCCTGAACGATTTTTCCTTCGAAATTCCTAACCCATTTGTTGTTGCCGCAATAGGAAGGGAAAACGGGTTCCTTCTCCACCTGTTTCAGGCTCAATTCCCCTGCCCGGGTTTTGTCTCGGTTAAACCAAGTAGCTTTTACGTTTTGACCATCATCGGAAATATAGCCTTCGAAAAAACCGGTAACGGATTCCTCTTCGTCCGTTTCACGTAAAATGAGCTTGTTGTTCTTGATGTTTCCTTCTAATTTAAATCGTTGACGACTTCTTAAAAAGGTAACGTAGCCCTTGCAGTTTTTTCCGTCATAACCAATAACGAGGGTTACGTCATTAATGTCGTCGACCCTGCCATAATAATTACGGAACCATTTTATTTTTTTTGGCGAACGAAATAATTCGGCAATTTCTTTTTGGGTAGGGTTGTCTTGGCTTATCGCAATATTAGGGATGAAGCTTATTGCAATAAAAACAATTAAAGGGAAAAGTATTTTGGTGATTCGATATTTCAATTAAAAAGGTGGTTTAAAAGCGAGTGATTGAATTGTGTTTTGGTTTTGTGTTTGAATAAAAATGGGTTTAGGTTAATTACGAATTACGAATTACGAAT
>JAHDDF010000073.1:0-8007 GCA_020629475.1 Saprospiraceae bacterium | reverse complement strand
AGGATATCGTGGCAAATGGCGCGGACGTCTTCCGGGATTACGTAACCTCTTCTTTGAAGGAAGGCATATGCCTTGGACGCAATGGCTAGGGAGATGGAAGCACGTGGTGATCCACCAAAACCGATGAGCGGTTCCAATTCCGCCAAACCGAAATCAGCCGGGAAACGGGTAGCAAAAACGATATCCGTGATATAGGTCTCGATTTTTTCGTCCATGTACACTCGGCGAACGAGCTGTCTAGCTCTTTTGATTTCATCAATGGAAACCACCTTTTTTACCTCGGGCAGTTTATCGCCGCCCATCACCAAGCGTATGATTTTGCGCTCTTCCTGCTTGTTGGGATAGGTAATTTTCACCTTCAGCATGAAACGGTCCGTTTGTGCTTCGGGTAGGGGATAGGTTCCTTCCTGCTCAATAGGGTTTTGGGTAGCCAAAACCAAAAACGGCTCCTCCAATTTGTAGGTCTCGTTCCCGATGGTGACTTGACGCTCCTGCATTGCCTCAAGCAAGGCGGATTGCACCTTGGCTGGCGCACGGTTGATCTCATCCGCCAAAACGAAATTGGCGAAAACGGGACCTTTTCTTACCGTAAACTCACTCTTATTGGGATTGTAGATAAGCGTACCTACTACATCGGCGGGAAGAAGGTCGGGCGTAAATTGAATGCGGCTGAATTCCGCATCAATACATTTTGACAAGGTGTTGATTGCCAATGTTTTTGCGAGTCCGGGTAAACCTTCCAAGAGAATGTGTCCCTTGGCAAGAAGCCCCAGCAACAAGCGTTCAATCATATGTTTTTGCCCGATGATGACCTTGCCCGCCTCGTCACGGAGTTTATCCACGAATTCACTTTCGAGGTATATCTGTTTGTTTAGGGCTTCAATGTCCAATGGCTTTTCCATTTCCATGGTCTAGCTTTGCTTTTTTTGATTTTCTAAATGTTCCGCGGCGGCTTTCAGCTCAGCGAAAAATTCCGCGCCGTACTTGCGCGTGATGGCTTCCTCCAAGAAAGCATAAACCGGGACGTTCAATTCCTCCCCGAAAGAACAGGCAGGAGAACAAATGTCCCATTTGTCGTAGTTCAGCGCCTCGAAAGTACGACTTTCATTGGTTTCCACACGGATAGGGTAAAGATGGCAGGAAATGGGCTTCTTGAAATCCGTTTTTCCGTCGAGATATGCTTGCTCAATGCCACAAAGCGCCGTTCCCTTTTCATCGAAATTGATGAAGGCACAAGCGCCGCCGTCAATGAGTGGCGTTCCGAATTCCTCCGCTTCATCGAAATAGACGGAAGTCCCTTGGTTCCGGATGGCGTCTTTTCCTTCCTCGGTAAGGTAGGGCATTACCGTATCCAGAATTTGATCCAGGATAACTCGTTCCTCGTCCTCCAAGGGAGCACCGGAATCCCCTTCCACGCAACATATTCCCTTGCAAGCCTTGAGGTTGCAAACGAAGCGTTTTTCAAGAATATCGTCGCTGATGAGCTTGTCTTGGATGATTAACATAATTCTGAATCGATAAACGATAAAAATCGTACCTAAAAAGTCGTGAACACAACGCCACAAAAATAGGTTAAACTACCTTTGCGCGAAGAACCTACGCTTTCATTTTGAAATATTTAACCAGATTATGATCTACGAGGGTAAGGCATTGTTCAAGATGTTCTCCGAATATTGGGAAAAACACACCGCGATTTACGCGGAGCAAAAACCCGGGAAATTGTACGTTCCCGTACACTACATTTCCCAAGGAGGGGGTAAACGGATGCGTCCGCTTTTTACCTTGATGGCTTGTAATCTTTTCAATGATGACCCAAGCCCAGCCTTGGCTTCTGGCTTTTGCGTTGAGTTGTTCCATAATTTTACCCTTTTGCATGATGATATCATGGATGATGCGCCCTTGAGAAGAGGTAGGCAGACCGTCCATGAGAAATGGGACGTGAATACCGCCATCCTTTCCGGTGATTTAATGATGATTGAGTCATTGCGCCATTTGGCGGAAGTTAAGGATCCTGCTTTGCGTGTACGGATATCCGATTACTTCATTGCCGCAGCTGTGGGTGTTTGTGAAGGACAGCAAATGGATATGGATTTCGAGGAGCGCGATGATGTTTCCTTGGAGGAATACATTGAAATGATCCGTTTAAAAACGGCGGTTTTACCGGCTGAGGGTATGGCAATGGGTGCCGCGTCCGGCGGTGCTACGGAAGAACAGGTGGAAGCGGTTCGTCGTTTCGGGAATGCGGTAGGAATCGCGTTCCAAATTCAGGACGATATTTTGGATACCTATGGAGACCCTAATAAATTCGGGAAAAAAGTAGGCGGGGATATTGCCCAGAATAAGAAAACCTACCTCTACCTTACCGCTAGGGCAAAAGCGGAAGGGGAGACACTGAAAAGCTTATTGCACCATTATTCCGATGCATTCCGAGGGACGGAGGAAGAAAAAATTAAGGAAGTAACCCGGATTTTTGACGAGCTTGATGTCAAAGGGGCTGCCGAGGCGGAAAAGAAACGCCTGACCCAAGAAGGTTTAGGGTATCTGACTTCCTTGGGGTTGCCCGAGGAGCGTATTTCACCGCTTAGGGATTTCTCATTGGCATTGATTGATAGGGAGAAATAGCATCTACCCGTCAAGGAAAACTTAAATCTTTTTCTTTTCCGGTGAAACGGATTATATTTGATTCCACCGAAAATCGGAAACGAATAAAAAACCTTTTTTGGTAATGAAAAGATTAGTACTTACTTGTATTGTAGCCTTATTTGCCGTTTGTTCTTATGCACAGGATAAGGTAATTGCCCAATTCCTAAGCGGCGCTATTGATAAAGAGGCTTTCGTGGACGGTTTCGTCGGGGAATTTTCCGGACGTTACACCTTGGACGCCGATCAAGTTGAAAAGCTGACCCTATTGGCGGAGCGTAAGGCAAAGAACTATGGTGAAATCAAGACACTTGCTTCCCAGCCGGACACTTACGTAAAGAAATTGGAATCCCAAAAGATACATACCATGCAAAGCATGCGTAACGTATTGAATAAAGAGCAATACAACGCTTACATGAAAGGATATCGTGTAGCGGAAAAGAGGAGGAGAGCCGGGAAATAAGCTCTTTTCTTCAAGGATATATTAAAAAATGGCAGGGTTCCGATTCAGGAGCCTTGCCATTTTTGTTATTTAAAGTCCTCTTAATGCTGCTTTCTTTTCTTGATCCTTAGCGTACTTAAGGATTATATTGCATATTGCGTATCGCGGAAAACCGTGATACCAATATGTCCCGGTAATTGAATCGGGGCTTAAATCCTTCTTTATGAGATTGACCCTTGTCACCCTCCTGTTTGTTTTTGGTTTTTGCCTTACGGCAATGGCGCAGGATTCCCGTTTGGCGCAGCAATATTTTAATAACGGTGAGTACGAAAAGGCGGCAGCCTTGTACAAGAAACTCTTCGATAAGAATAATAACAACGATTATTACTTTTCGCGCTACTTGGGTTGTTTAGTAGAGTTGGAAGAGTACGCGGAAGCGGAGGGCATATTGAAAAAACAAATTTCAAAGAATCCCAATAAGTATAGCCTGTACTTGGATTACGGTAACCTATACGAGCGCCAATTCATGCCTGATAAGGCGGACGAGATGTACGAAAAGGCGATCAGTAAAGTAGGTAAAGACCCGAATGTGGTTCGGCGACTTGCCATGGATTTCCAAAACCGGACCAAGTATGATCTTGCCATTAAGGCATATGAGCAAATCAAGGATCCGGAAGTCAGGAAGCAGCAGTCTTATTACCTGGCGGAACTATATCGCCGTAAAGGCGAATCCAAGAAAATGATAACGGAATACCTGCTTAGTCTTGAGGTAAATCCCACTCGGATGTCTTCCTTGAAAACCGTTTTTCAGCGTTACTTCACGGATGATGATTTCACCGAATTGCAAACCCAATTGTACGAGGTAATCCAAGAAAAACCCGAAGTAGAAATATATCCCGAAATGCTTTCTTGGGTGTTTATCCAAAGGAAGGATTACAAGGGCGCGTTGCGCCAGGCAAAAGCCTTGGATCGTAGGCTAGAGGAAGCAGGCGGAAGGGTATATAGTATTTCCCAAATAGCGGCGAATGATAAGGATTACGAAACCGCGATTAAAGGTTTTGAATACATCATCGCCAATAAAGGGGAGGGGAGTAGTTACTACATTGAAGCCAAGCAGCAATCCTTGCGTTGCAAGCGCTTGAAATTGGTGGATGGCTATGATTTTTCCCAAGAGGAGTTGAAGTCCTTGGAGGCTGAGTATGAAGTATTTTTAGAAGAATTCGGAAGGTCGAGGTCTACTGCGGCTATTCTTTCGGAGCTAGCGGAATTGGAAGCCTTGTACTTGAATGATTTGGATAAGGCAATCGGGATTTTGGAGGAGCTAGTAGAATACCCCGGCGTTAATCAAAGGATTCTTGCCGAAGCAAAATTGAACCTTGCGGATTACTATCTGATGAAGGGGGAGATTTGGGAGTCTACCTTGTTGTATTCTCAAGTGGATAAGCAATTCAAGGAGGATTTACTAGGGCAAGAAGCGCGTTACCGCAATGCCTTGCTAGCATATTTCGATGGTGATTTCGAATGGGCGCAAACCCAGTTCGACGTACTCAAGGCGTCCACTTCAAAGCTTATCGCCAATGATGCTTTGGACCGTTCCGTTTTCATTATGGACAATCTGGCTTTGGATACTACTTCCGTTCCGATGAAGAAGTTTTCCGAGGCGGAATTATTGGTATTCCAAAATCGTTTCGAGGAAGCATTCTTGAAGTTGGATACCATTCGTGCGCAATTCCCTACCCATTCTTTGGATGATGATGTATTGTACTTGAAATCACAGATTTATTTCAAGCAGCGCGATTATGAAAGATGCGCTGCGGCACTGGAAAATATCATTGAGAATCACGCGGACGGAATCCGCGGTGACAATGCCGTTTTTGACTTGGCGGAACTCAATGAAACCAAATTGAGTAACCCGGATAAAGCAACGGAATTGTACGAGAAAATCCTTTATGATTATTCCGGTAGCACCTACTCCGTAGAAGCAAGAAAACGATACAGGCGATTGCTCGGGGAAGAACTCTAGCCCTGTACGTACATAATGTATTTTTCCTCGAAGAAAGGATCATTCGTAATATCCCTCAAGGGATAAACCTCCGTGTATTCATGCTTGGGTAAAAGCGCGATTTCCTTTTTCGGATCCCCTCCTTTCCAAGTAAACAATCCGTTGGGGATAGCATGTATTTGCTTGGTTTTAAGTAAAGGACGAGACCATGCCATTAGTTTGTCCACGGAGGCGACGGCACGTGATACAACGAAATCAAATTTCCTGGATTTTAATTCCTCTGCCCTTACCTGCTTTGCTTGAACGTTTTTCAAGCCTAATTCTTCCGCCACCTCTTTTACGATACCTATTTTTTTTCTTGTTCCGTCAATGAGCATAAAAGTGGTTTCGGGATACAAAATCGCTAGCGGAATTCCGGGGAATCCACCTCCTGTCCCTAGATCCAATATTTCGGAACCGGCTTTGAAGTCAAAGAAAGATTGAATGAAAACTGAATGCAAAATGTGACGCGAATAAATGTTGTCTATATCTTTTCTTGAAACCACATTTACGCGAGAATTCAAGGTTTTATAGATTTCACCAAGAAGAGAAAATTGGTTTTTTTGTGATTCGGTAAGCCCGTTCAGGTATGTAAGTAATTCATCCATTCCGCAAAACTAATGAATCAAAAAATATCATTTTCCTTTTTGTTACATGGAGTTTTGTTTTAATGTTGTTATTTATTGATTGTTAGGTGTTTAGGATCTTTGTTTGAAGATACTACCTTATTCCGGTTACAAATTGATGGGGGGAGAGGTGGTGGATGCCTGTCCCGTAATAAAGTTTTAGGGCAATAAGTTTTAGGCTTTCCTTGCCGGAAGCCAATGTTAAAAACATAAGAAATGACAGGAATTTAACAGAGAAACACCCCTAGGGAGTCAAGCGATTTGATTAGTTTAGTCGTTCGGATTAAGATTGGTTCAAATTCCAAATAGATGAAGAGGCTACTAACGCTAACCCTTAGCACGTTTTTTACGACACTTTTACTTGCCCAAAGCCCTTGCCCTTGTGGTGATGGAACAACGGATTGCGCAGGTACAATATTTACGGATGAAACCACTGCGGTTTCAGCTATTAACGCACAGGACCCTGATGAGTTCGCGGTTGATCCCGCAATTGATCCGGCAAACTGTACGAATTTGATTAACGACGCGATTCCCGTGGACGTACCGGGAACCTATACCTTTTGTTACGATTACGTACATACGGGCGGTCATTTTGCGTTCATGAGTCAGGTGGCGTTACCAAATCCGTCAGGGAGTAGCTGTCTAGCAAACTCGACGGTTACCCGTGAGATTTTTGCGGCGGCAGTAACGGATTGTACTACGGGTACACCTGAAACGGCAACAGCGGAAATTAACGCGGATGGTTGGCCCATCTATGAACTTGCTGCGGGTACTTACCAGCTTTGTACTACTGTTACGCCGGATGATGCGGAATGTTGCGGTGTAATGCAAGGTATTTGTAATTATGTCCACCCTGTTTGCCCAACAATCAATGCCGCGTCGATTTTAGCCTCTACCGATGATATCAATCCTGTCTCCGCTTGTGTTAGCAGTGGGGATCTTTTTATTTCCGAGTATATAGAAGGAAGTGGTTCCAATAAGTGTATTGAAATCTATAACGGAACCGGGGCTTCCGTTGATTTAGGCGCCGGCGGTTACCAAGTCTTATTCTATGCCAATGGTAGTGACACCCCAACGGGAGCGGCAGTATCCTTAACAGGAACTTTGGCTCCGGGTGATGTCTACGTAATTTGTGAATCCTCTTCTTCCGCCGCTTTCTTAGCGGAAACCGATCAAACCTTTACCGCGGGCTTCAACGGAAATGATGCCGTGGAATTGGTGAATAGTTCCGGCACATTGGATGTCGTTGGTCAAATCGGTTGTGACCCGGGCGTGTCTTGGCCTGCGGGGTCAGGTGCTACCGCAGGATTTACCTTGGTAAGAAATCCCTCCGTTACGGATGGTATAACATCTAATTCTGCCGCGGGCTGCGCTTGGCCTTCAGGGGACGAGTGGATTGTATTCCCGGAGGATGACGCTTCCAATATCGGTAGCCACTCAGTGGATTGTAACGCTTGTTTGGGGGAATCCTTTACCATGAATATTTATGATGCAACAGCTATTCCTGCTGCCGCTACGATTGACTGGTTCTATTCCTCAACATCCGGCTTTGACCCATTTGCAGGAGAGGGAACCCTTCTAGCTTCTAATACCAACACTTCTACTTTCCCAATCTCAACAACAGGAAGTTTTACGGACCAAGCAGTGGATTGTAATACTACCTATTATATAGTAGGTATCATCAATACGGTTCCTGTGGCTTGTCAGCCCGGTGCCCAAACTGCTGAATATTCCATCTTCGTTCCTTGTCCGGAGCCGACTATCACGGAAACTGACGTTTCCGGTGCGGCAAACGATGATTCAATTATTTGTATCGGGGATGACGCTGATTTGGCCGTTAACGAAACATTCGTTGAATATGCCTGGGATGATCCCGCAAGTAGTACAACACAATCTATTACTGTTTCCCCAACAACCAATACGACTTACACCGTTACCGTTACGGACGTGAACGGTTGTACGGCAACAGCCTCTGAACTCATCACCGTTAACCCGTTACCGGTTCCAACGGATCCCAATATTATCGTTTGTGCGGATGAAGCTACTTCATATGACTTGACTACTGAAGATGCTAATGTTGGAACAGGTACGGTAGTATGGTATGATGGAGATCCCAATGCAGGAGGAACAGCAGTAGGAACCCCAACTGCTGCGGATCTAACGGCGATTACGGATTTATGGGCTGAATTAACGGATGCGAATGGTTGTGTAGACGTCGTTGATGTAACCGTTACGATTAACCCACTACCGACGGTTAC
>JAHDDF010000575.1 GCA_020629475.1 Saprospiraceae bacterium | reverse complement strand
TCCCCACCCCCGCGACAGGAGGGCATGGCTGCCTAAAATTTCATCACCCCACAGTGTTATTTCAATTTTCAAAATGACAACTCTTTTGTGCCATCGTCTGATACAAATATAAAGCGATGCTTGGTTTTGATGCAAATTTATTAATGAAATAAAATAATTAATACAATATTGGTAAAATAGTGCTTGTGTCTTTGTTGAATTATTAAAAACAAGGGGTTTGTGTCCGCTTGATTTTGATGATTTGATAATCTGCCTCTTGAATATTTGTGTTTTTTGCGGTTAATCAGTTGTAAATTTGGATTTTTGCTAAAAATGATAAGGTTTGGTTTTGTGTTTGGTGTCTTTCGGTAGAACCATTTGGTATGTTTGAATGTATCAGTCATGAATTATTTTTCTTATAAATCTCCGAGTATGAGGATGTTGGGCATTTTGATGTTACCCTTGATGATTTTGTTGGGTGATGCTTGTAAGAATACGCCATTAGAAGCATCCGCCTTTGATACGGGTGGTATAGCCGGAAAGGCATCGAAACCGAAGACGGTAAAGGGCTTAAGTTTGGTAGCGCCACCTAATCCTTTTCCTGAGAACCCTATGCCCGCGATTCAAGCGGTAAACTCGGATTGGATTGCTGTTATTCCTTATGGTTTTACCCGTGTGAGTAAGCCTGATGTGGGTTATAATTTCGATAGGCAATGGTGGGGAGAACGCGCCGACGGTGTTGCTGAAACAGTTAGGTTAGCCCATGCGTCCGGTATAAAAGTAATGCTGAAGCCCCAACTTTGGATTCCAAGGAGCTGGACGGGGGACCTTTATTTTCCCAAGGAGGAGGATCAAGTAAAATGGGAAGCGGCGTATGATGACTTTATCCTTTTTTACGCGGAATTGGCGGATTCCTTGGATGTGGAAATGTTTTGTGTCGGAACCGAGTTCAAAAAAATGGAAGTGACAAGGGAGGCTTTTTGGCGAAGTACCATAAAAAAGGTCAAGGAGGTGTATCCCGGTAAATTGACCTATGCCGCCAATTGGGATTGTTATGATAAGGTACCTTTCTGGGATGCCGTGGATTATATCGGTATTGATGCTTATTTCCCCTTGGATGACTCTAAAACCCCTACCAAAAAATCATTGATTAAGGATTGGCAACCCGTTATTAAGAATATTCGTGCCGTTCATGAGAAGTTTGATCGTCCGGTCTTATTTACCGAGTTCGGTTATATGAGCGTAGATGGTGCTGCAGGTAAAACCTGGGAACTAGAAGCAAAAAGAAACGAACTAAAGCCCAACGATAAAGCTCAAGCCATTGCCTTGGATGCCTTGTTCTCGGCTTTTGCTCCCTTGGACTTTTGGGAAGGTGGGTTCCTCTGGAAATGGTATCCATCGGAAGGTTGGTACAAGGATCACCCTACCAATGATTATACCCCTCAAGGGAAAGTATCAGAAGAAACCGTAAAAGATTGGTACGGTAAAATGTAGTAAAGTAATTTTCTTACATCTTCAAAACCTTCTTCCCTTCGTCGGAGATATAATCCTTCAATTGTTCCTTGTCGAAATAAACGGTGAAGCCGTAACACTCCGGACCACCCGTTACCGGCAAGTCAAATACGCCCATTCCGGTTTCACCTAAAGTGTAAGACTTAAATCCTGTAGCTCCTTCCTCCACGGAACATCCCTCCGGCAAGCGGTTCGCCAATACTTGAACCAATGCTGATTGTCCTTCTTGACTAAGGAAATCGGAAATGGGTACCTGTTCATTTTTTCTCCAATCCCAGACCAAGGCAAGCTCATGGTTAATTAACCTAGAAGTACCGGGTACTGCCCATCTTACTTTTTGTAAAACGGAAAGGTAGGGATCTCCCATGTATACCTCGTCAAAGTATCCACTAGAACTTCGCTTCATTTCTTTGTCAAAGTCGGCAATGAATTTTTTAAAATCCGCGTTATTGCGATTCAAGAAATTCATGACCTCCGTGTTAAATGCCTCGTTTCCTTCGATAGAGGGGTAAAAGATCTCAATACCCGCATTCAAATCCGTCATATCCTCTCTTGAGGTAAGCGTTACGATTTTCGGCGGTTCTTTGGTTTCCACAATCGTGTCGGAATCGGTATCGTCATTGTTGCCCGAATCCGTAGCACAAGCGAAAAACAAAAGGGAAAGGAAGAAAAGGAATGGAAGCTTTTTCATTTTTTTCGGTTTTGG
>JAHDDF010000072.1 GCA_020629475.1 Saprospiraceae bacterium | reverse complement strand
ACCACTAAGAAATATATTTACCCGAACTTAAACAAAGTAGGAGCTACTTATTTACCAAATCGCGGAATTCCTGCATGATATCCCGGTTTTCCTCATCGGATAAGTAGGCGAATTTTCCTCTTTTATCCACGATAAAATATGCGGGCAGGGTAGATATCCCGTACAGTTTCTTTACGCCGTCCACATCGTATGCCATTACGTTGGTGCCGTAGATGGTGTGTTTCGACATGGCATTTTTCCAAACGTTTTCATCCAGGTCTATGGTAACGTTCAATAGCACGACGCCCATTTTCTTAAGCTGGGCACGCATGGAGGCTGATTTTTCGAAGTTATTGATACAAGGTTTACACCAATGCGCCCAAAAGCTGATGTATACTACTTGCCCCTTGTAATCCGAAAGGTTTCCATAATTCCCGTTTTCATCGATTACCTTGAAATTGGGTGCGTCAGACTCCGGGATATCCACCAAATCACCGGCGTATAATTCCTTGATGGGTTCGATGTATTCCGGGTAAGGGCATTCCTTTTTGAGGTTGTTGAATTTCTTCGCCGCTAAATCCGTGGTGTTTTCGAATTCATATACTTTTAAAATTAAACGGGAAAGCATCATGTACTTGGTTTTTCCCGTCATTCCCCTTTCTATTTGATTATAATATTCCAATTCTACCCCAAGGGATTCGGCATCCCCCGGAAGAAATAACCAGTGCGCGTAGGCATGGGCAAAATTGAAATAAGCCGGATGATCCACTAAATGATCCGTTCCTGTACCAAGAGGGGAGGGCGTGCCGTAATGGCTTGCTAAACGCTTAAAATCACCCGGTGCTAATTTTTTTCTATTAATAATTAGATAGCCTAATTTTTGGGTTTCCAAGGTATATTTTAAATCATCGGAAACGTAAGCTAAAACTTCTTCGTCAATGCTTCCTTTGGACCATGATTCGGAAATAAGTTGTTTTGCCTCTTCGGATTTTTGTTGCACTAAACCGAAGTATTCCCTAGGAGACATATGTTGTGCCTTATCATAATAGGAATACAAGATTTTCGCATTCAAATATGAAACTTCGTAATCGTAATAGCCGCCACTTTTAAATCGGTTATTTGCTTCCGCAATTAAGCGGTTATTCTCGGCTCCTTTTCCATTAAATTCCAGGGTACTATTTGCCGCACCCGCAAGGAATTTTATTTTTAAATCATCACCGGGCTTAAGGTAAATATGGATAATTTCTTTGCCGTATCTCAATTCGGCGAATACCGCTTCTTGAATATCAATGTAAGGATTGGATTGGTTGTTTGATTTTAAATCCGTACGGATTAAATTATCTTTTCCTGCTTCTTTATAAGCAATCATTATGCTCCGCTCGGTGGGAGAGTCTACCGTAATCCCTAAATAAGCCCCTGCATAGGCGGAACCACAAAAAAGGGAAAGACACAGGATTAGGAGGAATCTCATTGGATTCATTCATTTTAAGAAGTGAGTATGAGCCAAGAAAAGGGGGGGACTTTTATGCGTCTTTATTTAGACGTAAAAAAAGCCATATGGGTTGTTTCAATCAAAAAAAGATCCAAAATCCCTTTTTTACATGCCGTAATAAGCCATTCTTAAAGTCTAAACCCAAATCAAAATGGTTTGGGTATAACTTATTCTCGTTTTCCGAATTTAACCAAGACGCCTACGGTTCCGTTAAATCCGACGGTAGGGTAAGTATGCCAAGGAGCGTTTACACGGTTCATAAGGTTATTCAAATCCAAGAAGAATTTTACTCCATCATTCATTCTATAAGAGGCGTCTAAACCTAAATCAATGATTGCGGGATTTTCCCCGAAGTCACCGGAAATTAAAAGATTAGGTGTTTTTCCTTGGAAAATGAGCCCCGCACCCAAGCCTAACTTACCCGAGAGTAAACCTTGATAATTAACACCAAGGTTTCCGCTAAATTCAGGTTTATTAAATGCTACTTGAACATTATCCAAATTGTAATTAAAATAATCAAAACGGAAAGAGGCAAATAGATTCTCGATAACTTCCGAATTAATATTTGTACCGATATTTAAAATATTCAAATCACCGTATATCGTATTAAATTGATTAACGGAATTGGCATCATAGTTACTTAGGAAAAATAATTCATTTTCAATAAAAGAATATTTTCCGTAGATATCGTACTTGAATTTTCCTGCTTCACCTCTTACCCCACCAAACGGGGTGGAACTAAAGGTATTTTCAATTCTTGTCTCACCGTAAATAAAAGGGTTGGTATTGAATTGGGACTCCCAAGAATTCACCTTCGCATCTCCGGTCCAGCCGAAATAAAAATCAGCGATATCCTTGTAGACCTTAAATAAAAATTCGATTTCAGGCGCAACTCTTATTTGATCATTTATCAAGAAAACATTGGCACCCGCCTTGGCACGAATTACCGGATGATGATAGGTAAATGAAGGCGTAAGGGAAAGGATATTATTGGTTTGGGATGTATCATTGGAAAAACTTGAATATTCATTTGTAATATGAATATCTAATGCATGTTTTCCGCCAAAATATTTTTGAAAATTACCTTTCGCAAGGATTGTATTTTCCTTTCCGCCAAGTTTAATAGATGTATTTCCGTAATCCAAATGAACCCCGTAATTGATATCCGAAGTCGGGACATCGGCATTAACCACATCAATTTTACCCGAAACACGGTTAACGACTTGTTTTAAATCCAAATCAATTATGCTTCCCGTATCATGGTCATAACCATAATAAAAACGGTTATCAAAATCATAACCAACCGAAGCACCGAGCAAGGGACCATCATCAAAATAATGCCCGAGGCTAAGTGCGGCTCCTGCCCTTGTAAAATTACGGTGCTCATACCTTGACTCGTCATACATTCCGTGGTAGTAGGCATCCGCACCGTACTTCCATTTATCATTCAAACGGGTATATCCCGCGTCCAAACGCCCGCCAAGGGGAAAAGAAACGCCGGCTTTTACATAGCCCTCGTAAGTGGCGGGTAGTGGTCTCGGGCTTAAATCCAAAGGCTTTAATTCCGGGGCATCATAGGTTAAATCCAATAATTTAGGGACGATATTATACTCCAAAACACTACGTGTGGTGTCCATAGCCGGAATAGCCGGTACCAGATTTACTTTATCCGAATCCTCGATTTGCGCCCGGTAATTCTCGATTGCCTCGATCTCGTCAGAAGGTAAATCCGGATCATCTTGCGCTTGGGCAAAAAGGGGGAAAAGGGATATCCCAATTACCCAGAATATATATCTTGTATTCATCATTGGTCCTCGATTCTAGATTGTCTTTCCTCTAATTCCTCCACCAGTTTCAATTTGGCTTTGGCTTGCGCCACGATTTCCGGATTTTCCCCTTCATTATAGGTTTCAATCAGTGTCTCCAATGGTATCCTAGCGCCGAAGGCGTCGCCTTGTTCCAAATTAATATCCGCTAACAAGAGGAAACCTTTTGCTACCCACTCCTTATAATTCGTAGCGGTCTTTACGTGTTTCATACACAAGGATTCCGCAATGGTCAAATCCCTTTTCAAGTAATAAATCCTTGCCATCGTGTAGCGGGATTCAGCGGCGATGGCATTGTTCCCATTGGCGGAAAGCCGGAAATAATTTAGCGCCGTATTATAATCCTCCTCCTTGTATGCAATTTTCGCCTTATAGAAATTGGCGAGTTCCTCATCCTTTTTGGTCAATAGGGGATGTTCGAGAATATTATCCGCCGCGGTATCCAGCGCAAGGTCATCATTGGCACGATAGGCACTCCGTAAGGCTTGAACCGAGGCAGCGTACTGCTTCTCCGGATCACCTGAAATATCAGAGACAATGGTGTAGTATTGGTATGCTTTAGTGAAATTGCCGGTATGGTTATAATGGATATTAGCCGCTTTTCCTGCCGCTTTTTCGTAATACGGGTTATTCCCCCTTTGGACCAGGTATTCGTAACCCTGTAAGGCATCATCATACCTCGTTAATGCCACTAAGGTTTCCGCACGGTTATAATGTGCCTTAATAACGTACCTGCCGGAAGGGAATTTCCTGAGGTAATTATCATAACCGGATACGGCTCCCTCCAGGTTATTGTTCTCCAACTGCGCATCAGCCGCCTTGAAAGTAATGGAATCCCTGACGGCCATGGATTCATCATACCCTAGAATCCTTCGTCTTGCCTCCAAGTAGCCTTCCGGGTCATTGTTATCAATATAAATCCCCTCCATGTACCGGAGCGCGGTATCGGATTCCTCCGGCGTAGGATTGTTGGAGAATACTTTTTCATAATACGCCAAGGATTGTTCCCTAAGGGTCTGTTGATACCGAATCAAACCCATCATCAAGTAAGTTCGATTGGTGTAATCGGAAGTCCTTTCATGGTTTTGAAGTAGGCGTTTAAAGTTATCCTCCGCCAAGGACGCATTTCCTTCGCGGTAATAAGCTACGCCCAAGGTATATAGCGCGTCATCCGCATAATTCGATTCCGGTTTCCGGTTGATTAATTCCTTCAATGCATTGATATGCTCAACGGGCTTGTTTTGCAAATCACGTATAATAGCGGTTTGGAACAAGGCGTAATCAAAGCCTCTATGCCCGTATTGGACGGATGAACCGTAATGCGCCAAAGCCGCATCGTACCTTCCCTTCAGGAATTGCATATCTCCCGCCCTTAACAAGGCGTCAGGGTAGAGTCTGTCCTTGATTTCAGGTGAATATATGTAAGTCCATTTCTGCTTGATTTCTGAAACGGTTTTTTCAAATTTTTCGCCGGCGAAAGTCTCATTTCCTGTTTTAAGGTAATTATATCCTTGAATGTAATTCGCGGTTGCGGTGGATTGTGTTTCAGGTAAACCGGAAACGGTCCTAGCGATGGTCAGGAATTGATCCATTTCCTTTGTGGAATCATCATAGCGTCCTTCTTGATGAGCGATATCCCCGAGGAGGTAATGTCCCATAGCACGGGTTTTAGCATCAATCGGGTAGGAGAGGGACTTTCTAACATTGACTTTTGCTTCTCGGGTATTTCCGTCGGCATAGGCGTTAACCGCTTTGAGGTAAGCGACCTTCTGATATGCTTCTTTGATATCGGGTGTTTTATTGGGAATCCCTTCCATAATGGAAAGCGCGCGATCGTAATCGTTGGTATTCAAGAAGATTTTCCCGAGCAAACGCCTTGACTCCTGATACTCGGGATCGGTCGGCTTTACTTTTTGGAGCGCATTAATGGCTTCCGTATCGAAACCTTCCTCATAGGATAACTTCGCGAATTTAAAGTTGGATAAACGTGCTATATCGGGATCATAATTCATCCGGGAAGCGGAACCGTAGGCATTCCTTGCCCTAGTCCGGTACCCTTTTCTCATGTACCCGTTACCGAGTTGGTACAAGGCATTTTGACCCAGTTCGGAATCGGCAACCTTTAGTTCTTCGAAGGCTTCAATTGCCTTGTCGTAATTCCCGGTTTCATATCGGGTATATGCTACTTGATATAGGTCTTGCGCACGAAGCGACTCGGCTTCATCGGAGAATTTTTCAAGGTAGGGAAGGGCTTTTTCGTAATCACCCAATTCATAATACGCCTTTCCTACAAGGTGGTTAATTTCTTGGTCATGATCCGTTCCTTCCTTCAGGGCAAATTCCCCGTTACTTATTACTTCAGGATATTGCTCATTGGCAAAATGGATTTGGCATTTGTAATAAGGAACCACATCCTCGAACTCCTTACTTTTTCCTGCATTATGGAATGCCGTTAAAGCCTCCTCATTCTTTTCGTTCTCATAGGCAAGAATTCCATAATAATAATTGGACTCATAATAGTAGGGGGTTTCCTTGATGTCCTTTCCTGCCTTAAAACCTTTTTCCGCTTCCTCGTATTCCTCCCTAATAAAATGGGAATAAGCCTTTTTGAAATCCACCTCGGCTTTTTGGGCGGGATCCGGCTTGCCGGGCTCATACAAGGAATAATATTTTATGGCTTGTTGGTACTGCTTATTCCTGTAGTAATAATCGGATAAGGTTAATAGGGCGTCTTGTGCCGTCCGCTCAGGTAAATTTTCACGGTAATAGGAGAGAAGAAGCTTTTCCCCTTCCGGAAATCCCGCGAAAAGGGCGGATTTGGCAAGTAATAAACGCGATTCCCTTACGTAAGCATCATTATCATCCCGTTCCGTTTCGGAAAGGTAAACCTTTAAGACTTCGTTAGATTCGGCATACAGTCTTTCACTGTAAAGCTCCTTGGCGAATCGGTATCTTTCATCCCCTTTTTTCCTTACCTCCGTTTCTTGGGCGAAGAGCGCAAAAAACGAGAACAAGAAAAAGAGAACGGGCAATGTTTTTTTCAGCATGGTTAATCGTATAGCTTCAATGAAAGATAGGAAAATTTATAAATTGTTTCTTGAATTACCTTACAAAATAAGAGCATAAAAAAGAGGAGGGAACGTTCGTAAAAATACGAATGTTCCCTCCTCTGCATTACACTATTGCTCTTAACCTCTTAGGCTCAAGATTTTTATCTCCACGCGTTGGTTCTGACGTCTACCGTCCGCGGTTTTATTTGTGGCTATGGGTTTTGTTTTACCATAACCTTTCGCCAATATCCTATCCTTGTCAATACCTTTTTCTACCAACCACTTGGTTACCTCCTTGGCGCGGTTGGAAGAAAGCCAGTTACAATATTCCGTAGAAGGAAGGCCATTGGTATGTCCACCGATTTCAACCTTTACGTTTTTATTATCCCGAAGGAAAGAATAAATCTCACTTAGTACCGGCGTACTTGAATCCAAGATTACGGCGCTGTCCGCCTTGAAATTCAGCTGTTCAATCCGTATGGTCGAACCTTCCTTCACCTTGGCGATATCCAAATCCTCTATAATCTTGTCCTCCTTTGGTGGAGGTGGTGGTGGAATCGGGTCACCGCCAGGAGGAGGTATATTGATCGCCACGGGAGGACTGTAGGTTACTACTTCGGTATCATAGTCTTTTCCGCACTTGGTAGAGGCTGAAATTTTCAAGGTATTTTTTCCTTCTCTTAGCTTCAAGTTAGCGGTAAGCTTATCCGTAGAAGAATTAAACTTGAAATTCGAAACCCTATTGCCGTTAAGGCTTAGTGAAATCTCGGATTTCTTGTCAACGTTCTTAATCCGTGCGCTGATAGCGCTCATGGCATCGGATTCACCGGAAGGATCCGCCATGGAAAGGATTTTCACGGCGGGTTCATCACAAGGAGCATCCTCTTGGCTTGCTACGGGTCCCGGATCAGTGATATCCTCCCGAGGATCCGGACGTTCCTCATCACATTCGAAAGGAACAAGCGGCGTTGCGTCATCAACTAGCAAATTCCCGTTATAGGGGAAAAGGGTAGGGGTCTGATAGAATGCCTCCAACATGATGAACTTGTAAGGGCGCTTGGGCTTGAACGTATATTGGAATTCCTTCCAATCCGTGTTGTCTACGAGTTCACTTTCCCCTAAAAGCTCTCTTTTATCACAATATCCGTTACCGCCCCAAATACGTAAAACAACGGGTTTGGTAAAAAACTCATTTTTGCCTGAGGTACGGCTCAAACTGAAATACTCATCGGAGTAGGTCATGAAAATGCTAAAAGAATAACACTTTCCCGGCGTCAAAGGACGTTCAAGACGTTGCGCTACGGCTTCATTGGTTTCATTATCCCTTGTTACCATCCCTAGGTACGTAAAACCATTGTTGGCGGTTTTTCTTACCTCAAATGAACCCGGTTGGGTATCCGGTGGGGTCTCCCCGGGTTTTCCGCAATCGTACCAGCCTCTCGGAGGTACGCTATTCCTTGGGAAATCCTCGAAAGAGGCATTGTAAAACTCAATGGCCGGTTCATCTTGGGCATTCATGCCCAGCATGAAACAGCTGAAAAGGGCTATTAAAAAGAGTCGGAAGGTATTCATACAAATACGAATGGTTTTTAGTATAACGAAGTCTATGCCCCTTTGGTATAGGCAACAACCCCGTTTTCATTGGAATTATAAATCATATACTAACAATGATGTTCAAGGTAAGGTAAAAGTTGTATAGGGGTAAAGATTATAAGGGGCTTTTAACTTTGCATTAAAAAATGGGGTCACTCCACCCAAGGAGGACCCCATTTCCATTTTTATTGTTTTAACTACTTGAAAGCATTCAATCCCGTTACGTCCATACCCGTAATCAACAGGTGGATATCATGGGTACCTTCATAAGTAAGAACGGTTTCCAGATTCATCAAATGGCGCATGCAAGGGTATTCGCTGGTAATTCCCATTCCTCCGTGGATTTGTCTTGCCTCCCTTGCTATCTCCAATGCCATGTGAACGTTATTACGCTTTGCCATGGAAACTTGTGCGGGGGTATGTCTTCCCTCGTTCATCAAGGAACCCAATCTCCAAACCAACAATTGTGCTTTGGTGATTTCCGTGATCATCTCCGCAAGTTTCTTTTGCGTCAATTGGAAGCCTCCGATTGGTTTTCCGAATTGCTCCCGCTCAAGGGAGTAACGAAGCGAGGAATCATAACAATCCAATGCGGCACCGATAGCACCCCAAGCGATTCCGTAACGCGCTTTGGTCAGGCAGGATAATGGTCCACGTAATCCCCTGATATCAGGGAATACGTTTTCCTTCGGAACCTTTACGTCCTCGAATACCAATTCACCGGTAACGGAAGCTCGAAGGCTCCATTTTCCGTGAATGACCGGTGCGCTAAATCCGGGAGAATCGGTTTCAACCACCATACCACGGATTTTTCCGGATTCATCCTTTGCCCAAACTACTGCGATATCAGCAACGGGTGAGTTGGTGATCCACATTTTTGCGCCATTAAGGATGTAGTGATCACCCGCATCCTTGATATTGGTGGTCATTTGTGCCGGGTTGGAACCCGCATCCGGTTCGGTCAAACCGAAGCAACCAATAAGGTCACCGGAACCAAGCCCGGGAAGCCATTTCATCTTTTGCTCCTCGGAAGCGTAACGATAAATGGGGTACATCACCAAAGATCCTTGAACGGATGCCATGGAACGAATACCGGAATCACCGCGCTCCAATTCCTGCATGATAACACCATAAGCGATATCATCCATTCCGCCACCGCCATATTTGGCAGGAATACTTGGACCGTAAGCACCGATATTACCCAATTCCTTGAAAAGGTGCGTGGGGCATACGGCTCTGTCAGCGGCATCCTCAATGATTGGGGAAACCCTTGTTTTTACCCAATCCCGGACGGCATCACGGGCAATCTTGTGCTCGTCCGAAAGAAGGTCATCCAAGAGGTAATAATCATGGTGACGGTATTGGTCAGTTTTTGCCGCTTGTTTAAAATCAGCGGGAGAGGTTACTTTTTTGGTAAGGATCCCCATGGTCTAGAATTTTGATGAGGGCGTTTGTGAATTAGTTGTAATGAGGTTTAAAGGAAACGCCAAAACCCGTTCCGGGTTTTGGCCTTCATACTTTTTTATCAGGAAGATTAACCACCCCAGCGTATCAAGGCTGAGCCCCAAGTAAATCCGCTACCGAATGCAGCAAGACAAACGAGGTCTCCGTCTTTGATTTTACCGGCTTCCCAAGCCTCGCAGAGTGCGATGGGAATGGATGCGGCAGTGGTATTACCGTATTTCTGGATGTTGTTCCAAACTTTCTCGTCCGGTAATCTTAGTTTTTTCTGTACGAATTGGCTAATACGGAGATTTGCTTGGTGAGGAACGAACATATCGATATCCTTTGCGTTAAGCCCTGTTGCCTCTAAAGCTTCATTGATTACTTCGGGGAATTTAGTAACGGCAAACTTGAATACGGCAGGACCGTTCATGTTCGGAAATACTTGTTCCTCGTCCACCATATGCTGCGTAAGGAACATTCCACCGAATTTATCCGGATCCGGATAACCGAAACCTTTTTTACCCAACCATTTTCCACCGTGCGCACCCGGATTGATATAAGCCAATTGCTCGGCGTGCGTTCCGTCGGCATGAAGATGGGTAGTAAGGATTCCCCGGTTTTCCTCCGTGGTAGGTTGGATAATTGCCGCACCTGCGCCATCACCGAATATTACGGTTACATTTCTTCCCCTTGTGGAATAATCCAATCCGGAGGAATGGAATTCCGCTCCTACAAGAAGAATGTTCTTATACATACCGGATTTCACGAATTGATCCGCGATGGATAAGCCGTACACGAAACCGGAACATTGGTTCCTGATATCAAGAGCGCCGATTCCGGGAATACCCAGTTCACGTTGCAAGAGAACACCGCAACCCGGGAAGTAATAATCCGGGCTAAGGGTGGCGAATATGATGAAGTCTACATCCTCTTTGGTGATGCCCGCGCGTTCAATCGCTATTTTCGCGGCTTCCACACCCATGGTGGTAGAAGTTTCCTCATGCTTTACGGCGTAACGTCTTTCCTTGATGCCGGTTCTTTCCTGAATCCATTCGTCATTGGTGTCCATGTATTCCGCAAGGTCATGGTTGGTAACCACTCTTTCCGGCACATAATATCCAATGCCCGCAATTTTTGATCTCGTCATTTTCTCGATTTTATTCAAGATTATGGATGCGTTTCGGGTTGCGGACGCAAAATTAGAAAAGACTTACGGTAATACCTAAAATGCGAATATTCGCCAAAGGTTTTTTTAAGGCGCAAAATCCGTTAATCCTTCAAATAACCACTTTGCAAGTGCCTCTCGATTGTATTCCAACACAAATCTTTTCTGATCACTCGGGTTACGGATGTTTCCAAGTTCAATGTATACGGAAGGCGGAAGGGTTTCCCGTAACATGTGCAAATCCCTTGGGGTAACGGTACCATTATATTTTCCTGATTTACGATGAATCGCGTACTTTTCCTTCAATTCATTCCTAATATTAAAGGCTAGTTTTTTACCCTCCTTGGAAGAACTGTGGTAATAAAAGAAGACATCGGTTCTTTGTTTCGTGCTTCGGGAATCGATATGAATGGCGACCAATCTCTGATATTTCGCGCCTGACTTTTTATGAAGTTCATAAAGGGTATTTACGGCATTTGACCGTTGCAGAAGCCTTGGTTTTTGGCTCCTGAACATTTTTTGGTCTTTCCAAGTTGTTTCATCCGTATCACAAGGAAGGATTTCCCCGGAACGGATTCCGTCATTATTATCTCTTGTAATCATGTAAGCCACTCCTCCATGCTCTATGATTTTCCGGCAAAGCCTTAAGGTAACATCGTAGGCATATTCATCCTCGCATAGATTTTTTCCGGCATAATTCCCCACCGCACCTGAATCCGGTCCGCCGTGACCACTCACCAAGTAATAGACCTTTCCTTTGAGTTTATTGGATTTAAGGGGTGTCTTCGCGTATTTTTTACCGAAAATGGGGAATTCACGTTTACCGGAGGAAGAGATCGCAACGGGTTCTATTCTTACTTTCTCATCACAAAACAACTCTCGGTAAGGAACCCAAAGTACTTTATCCTCCTTGAATCCTTTTTTCTTGATCCCTTCTTTGGTTAAGGCATTATTGTAGTCTTGTATTCTTACCGCTTTGTCCCAATCGTTTATCCCGATAGAGGATCTTATGGATTTACCATTGAACTCGTAAATAAAAATGGGAAGTTTATAAGTCTTGCCCGAATAGATTTTTGACTTAGGGCTCAGTTTATTGATCTCGTAAAATCGCTTAGTATCACATTCGCTTTCCAAGAGACGGTATCTCCTTAGGATAGACAAAACCCCGTCGCCTTTCCGGGGTTTAATCCGAAGGTATTTGGCCGGGGCTTCCTCAACGAAAGTATGCCCGGCATTATCTACCGGAGGCAAAAAGAAAAACAAGAAAAAGAGAAAGGGTATGGTTTTCATAGCAAGTGGACCATTTCCGAAAGAATGGTTTTGATTGCAAATTTATTATTTACAACGGTAAAAAACCAACAACCTGTTTTCTTAAAATGATTTACGGAAAAGTTATGAAACAAAAAAGGAGGCAATTTTTTGCCTCCCCGTAACTCGATTTAGTATAATGACCGGCGGAATTGTTTCAAACCCCAGCTAAAGTATTTCTCAAATCTGCTTAATGCGCCCCTCTCCAAAAGCTTCATTACTTCAGGATCAAAATATAAAATACTCAACATTTGGGCAAAATTTCCAATATCCTGCTCCGGTGTCTTGGACCTGGTCGTCATTCCGCAGGATACATCAATATAGTCCCTTACGGCTTCCACATCATAAGATAGAACCGGGATACCGTGACTCAGGGCTTCAGGAATAACATTCTTGTACCCTGTTTCACTTGGAAAAAGTAAAACATCGGAAGCGTTGTGGTTTTTACCGCCTGCACTTTCATGGACGATTTGAGTTTTCTTTTCCACCTCACCTAAGTTCAAAAGATCCCGAATCTCATTGATGTCATCGTTCTCGGAACGAACAAGAAGCAGGGAAACCTTCTTTTGGTGTTTTGGCGTAATCCCATGATAAAAGTCGGCAAAACTCCTGACTCCTATTTCGCGCTGCGTTTTCTTTAGTTTACCGTAAGGCAGTAGAACAACAAAGTTCTCCGTCATAACGAATTTATTTCTGATGGGGGGCAGTGATGGGGAGTTCGTTATCGGATTTAAGATAATGGGGTCAAGGCAGGATGATTTTTAAAAAAAATAAAATATTGTGACATTCAATAAAGCAAAAAAAAGAATACCTATACTTAGTCAAACATTAGGTTTTCAATGGGTTAGTTTTTTAACAATACTTATTTGTGTTTCAATTTTAATAAAAAAGCCCCTTGGTTGACTCAACCAAGGGGCTTGAAGGGAGTAATCGTTAATTGGATTACTCTTTTACAACCTTACTACCATATACATTGCCTTGATTTTCAAATCTTGCAAAGTAAATACCTGAAGTAAGTGAAGATAGGTCAACCTCTAGGTTAGTGGTAGCATTTAGCTCAAAGTTCTGCTCCAAAACAACCTTTCCGGTCACATCAAATATTTTCAAAGTACCGTTACCTGAAAGCGGGATATCGAAGATAATTTGCCCTCTCCCTTTAATCGGGTTAGGAACGAGTGTGATTCCGCCTTCCTTTGCTACATCAATAGCAACGATTGAAGAGTACTCGAAAGTTTCATCCAAGTCTACCATTCTAAGGCGGTAGTAGTTTATGCCCTCACGGAAGTTTCTGTCCATGAAATCGTAATCGAAGGAAGCCGCACTATTTCCTTGTCCTTGTACGGTACCAATCTTTTCGAAATCAACGCCGTTGAAGGAACGCTCGATTTCAAAATGGGAGGAATTCTCCTCGGTCGCGGTAGTCCAATTCAAAAGGTTTCCTTGTCCTTGAACATGTTTCCCCTTAAACTCCGCCAATTCAACCGGCAGTGGGCTTACGTCAATTCCAACACCAAAACCGGAGAAACCGTTTCCGAATGTAGCGGCATAAGTAACATAGCCTGTACCAGTGGTAGCTGTTGCTCCCATAGATGTAATAGGGACACCACCCGGGTTATCCGTAGTTACGTCCATAACTTGGTTAGCCCCGTCCGTTTTGTGTATGAAAGCATTGGCTCTAACTTCACCGGTTGCCGCTTCCCAACCCATTACCTCCGCATCAGTATAATAAAGTGTAATGGTGTAGGAACCTGAAGCATTATTATTGGTAGGCGTTACCTTGAAGGACTTATCATGCAAGTAAGTATTTGCTTGTGGATTTACGAATCCGGTAGAACCTGTACCCGCACGATCAACCTCAACGGTAGTACAACCATAATCATGTCCCGTTAAGTTCTCAATGGTACACATTACATCACCCGTATTCGGGTCGTAGAAGTTTACGGTAGCATTAGGACCTAGGTATTGTTGGTCTCCTGCACCGGTATTAACAGCTGTTTGAACAGGTGATCCCGGAGTAGTTCCTGTAACTACTACATTATCAACTCCTCCACCGTATGCCCA
>JAHDDF010000071.1:8699-13949 GCA_020629475.1 Saprospiraceae bacterium | reverse complement strand
CCTGTGCCATCCACTGTAAAAGAGTAGCGGATCGTAGAATTTGTCGTTGGAAAAAATAAACTTAAGTTGGTATTTCTCCGGAATGGTCAAGAATTGTTGTAGGGAACCCAACCCCTCAAAACCTTGAAATTTCGCGTTTTCCAAACGTTCCACCGCCTGGGAGGTAAGTTCATTTACTCGCCTGCCTGAATGGTAGTTCCCATCTATGGATTTTGCTTCCGTTTGTGCGGATAACCAAGCCATTTGATCCCCGAAACCTAGGGTGAGGTAACGCCAATTAGAGTGTTCATCCACTTCAAGGAAACTCACCAGCGGTTCCATATCGATGGCTGCGGGTTGAAGCGGTCTGAAATTGGATAAATTTACAATCATTACCGTTTGGGCAAGTAAGTATGCCACCAATAGGAATCTTAATACGGCAGTAACGGCAGTACCCCATTTTTGCTCCATAATTCGCTTATATTCCCCCCTGAAAAGTTGGAAGAAAAATTGCCCGACGAAGGGTATGGACAGCATGGATGCCCAGAAAGTAAATCTATCGAAGGTTAGGATATTGAAGGCATTATCCCCAAGTAGCATTTTGGGGATGGGTGTGGTTCCCCCTGTCCCAAGTAGAGCCAATAAGAGAAAGGACGCTCCGATGTATAGGTTCCTTCCTCGAATGATTTTCGAAACGATATAAGGGAATAGCGGTAGGATTACTCCCCAAGGCACAATGAAAAAAGCTAATGCGGAACCCTTTGATGTCAGGAAATTATCCCGGCTACCGTGCGGAATGGGTACTTGACTGATAGGATCCGTTTTTGACAAGTACCAATAGGGGAAAATTACCGTAATTAAAATGGCAATAAAGAGGAAAAGGAAAATCGAAATCCGGAAACGGTATTCCCATATTTCTTTTATCATTCCCAAAAGATATTGCTTGGAAATACTGATGATTCCGCTTGTCGCGAAACGGTCGGATAATGCCGTTAAAACCGTTGGTGCTACAAAGAATACAAGCCCGAAAATGGTAGTTACGTGATGTGCCGCGGCCGTTGTCGCAAAAAAGGCAAGTGCCCGAATGAGGTGTACTAATTTTTTATTCCTGATCCAGTAATACGTTTCCGTGGTAGCATTCAGTAAAAAACCAATCCCGAACATGGTCGGGATTTGACCGAAAACGTGGATGGTTTCCACAACGCTAGGCGTTGCAACGGCGAAAAGCGCGGCAAAACAAGCCTCAGGCTCGGATACCCAAATCCTAGCAAAACGGTAGGCACCAGTCACGAATACGCACAAAGCACCCACAAAAATGGTCATCATGGCGGCTTTGAGTCCTAGCACGTGTGAAAGTAGGGCACCTAGTTGGTGCGACAAGGGTGGGTAGCCCGTGGTAGAGAATCCGGTATACCATCTATATTCCCAAGGTTCGAACCATGAACGGGCATAGCAATCCGCGAAGAAGGTATGAACGTAGGCGTCGTAAGTATTCGGGAAGGAATAAATAATCAAACTACCGTGGAATACCACGGTAAGTAGAATAGCGATGAGGGGATAGTATCTGTATTCCTTGTAGCCCGCTTGGGACATATTTGATTATTTGTGTATTTGACGGCATGAATCATACCGGGTAATTGGTATACTCCATTAATGGTGATTTTGATTCATTATTTCACCGTAGGGAAACGCGCACTCATCGAAATCATTACATCCCAAGCAAGGCTAGAAACATTTTGGATAAGAATTTGCATATATGATAGAAGAAGTATGTCACACTAAAGGGTAGTCTTACGGAAATTTTAGTCTTCCCGGATCGCAAATTGCACTAGCACCTTAAATTATAAATCCTAAGCATGGAAAAGTCAAAAGCCGCGTTAATTGTCCCTTGTTACAATGAAGCTGACAGATTGGACGGAAATTCTTTTATCTCATTTGTTTCCGCAAGAAAGGATATTAAGCTCGTTTTCGTGAATGACGGGAGTAAGGATAATACGGCAGAAGTATTGTCAAAACTTGCTTCAAGGTTGCCGGAGAAAATATTCTTCGTTGATTTAAAGAAAAACGGCGGAAAAGCCGAGGCGGTCCGCCAAGGTGTTTTATATGCGTCTGAAAATTTGGATTGCGATTTTATCGGTTTCTTGGATGCTGATTTATCCACGGATTTATTTGAGATGGAATCCATGTTCCATTTTATCAGGGAGAATGATTTTTACGAGGGTGTCGTCGGTTCCCGAATCAGTAGGATGGGTGCGGAAGTTAAACGAAAATGGTCCCGTAAAATATTTTCAAGCGTGGTTGGCGCTATGATTTATTCCGTCACTAGGGTAGAGATTAACGATACCCAATGCGGTGCAAAGATTTTTTCCAAGAATTTTATTGACAAAGCTTTTAAAGATCCCTTCCATACGGATTGGTTATTCGATGTCGAGGTTTTCGTTAGGCTTAAGAAGGAACTTGGGAAAAGTACCCTTCAGAAAAAGATTTACGAGTATCCCCTCATGAAATGGGTAAATGCGGATGGTTCCAAAGTGGGTATGAAGGAAATTTACCGTACACCGGTCATGATTGCCAAAATCGGCTGGAAATATAATGTTGTGGATAAATGGGCTAGCGCCTCTTAATCCTCATTTTTATACCATTTTTGGGCCTAAGGGTAATCATTGGTTTTATATCAATGTCTTGCCCCGGAACCACTTCAAATGTATACCTTCTTAGCATTTCCATTAATACGAATTGCATTTCCATTAATGCGAAATTATTCCCTATGCATTGCCTAGGTCCACCACCGAAAGGTAGGTAGGTATAAGGCTCTTGCTTCTTTTTATTTTCGGCACTAAATCGTTCAGGCCTAAATGCTTCCGGTTCATCCCAATATTCAGGGGAATGATGGATGGCGTGGATAAGAACGGTTACGTCCTGTCCTTTTTTTACTTGGTATCCGTCAATCATGTCATCCTCTAGCGCTTCCCTGTCCGTAATCCAAGCGGGAGGGTAGAGGCGCATGGTTTCCTCTATGACTTGTAAGGTGTAATCCGAGTTTCGTAAATCAGCGAAGGCAGGTTTTTTTTCTCCTAGGACTTCATCCAAATGTGCTAGGACTTTCTCTTCAATTTCCGGATGGCTTGCCAATAAATACCACATCCATGTTAAGGCGATGGCGCTTGTTTCATGCCCTGCCACGTACATGATGACCGCTTCATCCTTAATTTGTTCGATGGACATTGACTTACCTGAATCCGCATACCGGGTTTCAATGAGCATATCCAAGAGGTCGTCCTTGGTTTCATTGGTTTGCATCCGCTTGTGGATGGTCTCTAGAATGAGGTTATCCGATTCCTCTTTTAAGCGATCCATTTTCTTGTAATCCCCCCTTAGTTTGAGGAAGGGAATCATATACGGCATCCTGATTTGATAAATCAGGAATTGCTGCGTGTTTGAAATGGTTGCGTCTATTTTTGTAAGGTCCTTTTCGTCTAAGTCACCGGCGAATAAGGATTTGGAAACGATTAAAAATGCCAAGCGTGTCATCTCCTTGGACATATCGAATACCTCACCGGATTCAGCCAAGGGGTCCATGTATTTTTCCATGAAGCCCTCGATTTCCTCCAGCATGATACCGCTGATAGCCTCTAGCCTTTTTCTATGGAAACCGGGCTGGATTGCCCTGCGGTGGCGAAGCCAGAAGTCACCATCGGACGTAAGTAAACCGTTCCCGACTCTTGGTTTTAAAAATTCCCGTACGATTCTGGTTTTACCGTAATTCTTGTGGTTTTTTTGAAGAACGTGGCGGGCAATTTCAGGACGATTGGTAAGGAATGTGGTGGTTCGCATTCCCGTGAGTTCAAAGAAACCGTTGTAGAGGTTTAGTTTCTCCGTGAAAAAGGTAATGGGGTTGTGAAGTAGGTATTTTAATCGAAAAGGATTTCGGAAAATATTTACTTTCTCTACCTTTTTTATTTCTTCTTGGACGAGCATCGGGTCGTAATTTTACCTCAAATTACGACCCGATGGATTTAAAAGTTGGGTATTTCAACAAATTGCACTAATTCTTCAATAATCGCCCGCTTTTCACCCTTCCTTCATCCGTTTGTAATTGGTAGAGATAAACACCCGTCGGAAACTCACTTAGGTTTATGTTGAAATCATTACCCGAAACTACTTGGCGGGAAACGATTTTTCCCAAGGCATCATAAATGGTAATATTTCCTGCTTCAAGTGCTTCCTGGCTTTGGAAGTTGAAATTCCCTAGTCCCGGGTTTGGGCTAACGGTTAAGGTAAAGTCGGATTGGTCGAATTCATGAACGGAAATGGTTCCGTCTTGGACAACCACTACTTGGAAATCGTCAAAGTAGAAACCGTCTCCTTCCACGAAGGAATCGGAAATCATCCGGAATGAAACTCCTACGGCGGAATTGCCCAAGTAATCCGCTAAATCATGCTTTTCGGTAACCCAATCTTCCTGAACACCATCCCATAATGGCTCGCCGGTATCTTGGTAAACACTTCCCAACCTCGTGTATTCACCACACAAGGGTTCAGGTTGTGATACCTCATCAAAACCCATCAATTGGCAAAAGTCGTATCCCTGCTCAATTTCCCATTTTGCCTTGTAGGTAATGTAGGCGGAAGTGGCATTGGTTAAATCGAATTGGGTACCCAAAACCAAGGTAGACTGGGTTTGCGGATCATAATCCCCGAAGGGGCTGTCCGTTATGGATGAAGGAGCGGAGAAATAATCATTCGTGGTGGTTGCCCATTGCGTAGCACCGTTCCAATTTCCAAGGTTATCACCCGTGTCTTCAACAATAACATCTCCTTGGATGCCTGTTCCAAAGGTTTTGACGATACTTTGCGTCCAGGTAAAATCACCATTGTCCAAACGGAAATCAAAAGTGACTTCATCACCGTTTTCAATGCTTGGGTCCAAGGAATAGGTGAATGAACCCGGTTGTTCCTCTCCTTGGTTTAATGAATATGAAACCGGGTTTCCGGTTTGTGTTACGTTCGCGGATGTTCCAAGGAGTGATACTTCAATATTACCATTGGCTAAACCGTGTTTTCTGAAGTTGAAATCAATATTTCCGTTTAGCTCCGTTAAGTTATCAGGGCTTTCATCATACACCTTTCCGTAGTTCAGGACCAAGCGGGGTAAGTAAAGGTTCGCTTCTAAATTATCCTTGCCTAAATCGGCGATTTCATCGGAAGCGGGCCAGAAGGAATTCCCTACTTCGGGTGTCATGGAAAGAGTGGAATGAACGCCGTACATAT
>JAHDDF010000071.1:0-8599 GCA_020629475.1 Saprospiraceae bacterium | reverse complement strand
AAGGAATTCCCTACTTCGGGTGTCATGGAAAGAGTGGAATGAACGCCGTACATATAATCATCGGAATCTCCGTTTACGCCATATCCAACCGTTTCAAAACCATCACCGAAGGTGTAATTATTGATCTCGGTCATAAGGTCACCGTACTCATTAAATACATCAATATCATCGGGTAATTGGGCGGTATACCCCCAAGGGCGAATCAATAGATTGCTATATGTATGATAATTCAAGGCGATTTGGAAATCATGTGCGGAACAAAGGATGTCCAAGTTCTGTGTTTCAGGCTCCGATAACGCGGAAGGACCACGGTAGGTATCGGATTGAGGATTCGGGGAAGAACCGGAATTATCATATCCCCATTCGTAACTAAAGTTTCGGTTAAGATCTACACCGTAAGTGCCGTTATCATTTTGTCTCCTGTTCTTCCTCCATAAACCTCCACCGTTCGGGTTGGTGGTTTCATTGTAAACGTAACCGTCCGGATTTACGCATGGAACGAAATACATTTCCGTATTATCAACGAGGTATTGGATTTCCGGATTAGTAGCGTAATTCTCCAATAGGTACCACATATAGAAAAACAGGGTAGAGGCACCTGCCGGTTCCCTTGCGTGAAGAAGGGAAGTATAGAGTAACTCTGCTTCAGCGGTTTCATCCATATCCGGGTTGTCCGAAATCCTTACATAATGTACGGGTCTTCCCTCGTGGGTGTAGGTATTTGAGATTTCGGTTCTTACGGAAATAAGGTTGGGATACAAGGAACGCATTTCGTCCAATTCCTCCATCATTTCTTGGTAAGTCATAAAACCACCCATGCTTCCTAGGTTGAAGTTTTGGGGTGTTATGATATCCGAGCTTACGTCATCACAATCGGAAGCACCATTCCTATGGTCATGGTTGTGGTTCTGTTCCACATAATGTTGTTGAACATCCGGGATAAGGATTTCTACTTGGAAACCGGCATCCCTTGCCTGTTGGATTTCGGACCGGGAAAAGTCGGTAACGTAGAATCTACCCTTGGCGTGGTGACCGTGGTCGCAAATACCCAAGGCGTGTAAATCAGCGATGGGTTTTTCCGTAAGATGGATTTTTACCCTTGAATAATCCCCTTGCTGGGCAAGGAGAGGAATAGAAACAAGGGCAAAGAAGAAAACAAGAAGCCGGGTTTTTATGATCATGAGTTTGTGATTTGTGCTGCGAAGTTAAAACCTAACCACAAACTCCTATGCAAGTTTTAGGACAAAGGACCTTATTCCAAAAAAGTTCTTGCCATTTTGATTTTCGGTTTCCAATAAGTACTTATGGAAATATTATCAATTACGACACCTCTTGAGGTACTATGAATAACGAAAATGCCGTCTTCCGTATTTTTTACCACCATTGCCACATGGTTAATTTTTCCGCCTTTTTCGAAAAAAATCAAATCCCCGGCTTGGGCTTTCTCCAAGGGGATTTTTTTACCCTCCTGTGCCTGGTAACGGGATGCACCTGAAAGTTGTTTCCCGATTTCCTTATAGCAAAAAGATGTAAACCCGGAACAGTCGAATCCGGTATCGGGCGTTTTCCCGGCATATTTGTAAGGCGTACCGAGGAATTGTTTCCCGAAACTAACGAGCTTGCTTCTTTCCGTTACTTCAGGTGCTTCCGAGGTTTCTCGATCCACTAAGTCCGGGGTTTCCTCCTTTTCTGCTGAAGTACCGGGAGGGAGCGGTTTGTCCTCGTCCTCCTCGTCCCGCATGAAGGGCGGCTTGTAATCGGAGATGTCTACCGGTTCAAGATTTTCCTGTGATAATCGAAAGGTGTCAGCGGCTGATTTTTCGGATAATTCAGGTGTTTCCCTTTCAGTTGGTGTGTAAACCGTTGTTTTTCGACTCAATGAGCAAGAAGCCGACATTAAAATCAAACCAAACAACAACAATAAGGGGCTTATTCCGTTTCTACTCATATCAAATCATTACGAATTTCCTACTCAACGAAAAGTTGTCAAGAAAAATTACTCGTTGTTAGTAGGTTGGTTAATAGGGTTATTACAATTAACGAGTACAGCGGTCCCGACTCCAGATGGGACCGCTCTTTTTTTTCGCGAAAATCAAGCCAAGTATTTGAAAAAAGTTAATGTTTCCCGATGAGGCTGCCTTTTATCTCATCCAATGAACGAACACCAAGTAGACGCATGTCCCTAATAAGCTCCTCTTGAAGAATTTCAAGAACACGGCTTACGCCATTTTCACCGCCTACGGCCAATCCAAAGCAAAACGCTCTCCCGATACAAACCGCCTTTGCCCCGAGAGCAAGGACTTTCAAAATATCCGTACCTCGTCTAATCCCTCCATCCATAAGAACGGGGATTTTTCCATTGGCGGCTTTGCAAACTTCCTCCAAGCAATCTACCGTAGCCCTATCCGTTTCCAATTGTCTTCCTCCGTGGTTAGAAACGATAATTCCATCGACATTATGGGCTAAACAAAGAAGCGTGTCCTCCTTGGTTTGGATACCTTTTAAAACGATTTTCATTTCCGTTCTCTCCTTCAACCAAGCAATAAAATCCCAGGTAAGGGAGGCGTCATGGATTTTATCCTCGTCTTTGGTTAAGCCGGCAAGATTACCCATTGTCATTGCTCTTCCGTTTGCCGTATCGGTAAGCATTTTTGCGTGCTTTTCCCGGTTCCCGATTACGGGTACATCCACCGTTACAACAAGAACGGGTGCGCCTGCTTTTTCAGCTTTTTCCACTAGGATTTTTGTAACCTCCCTATTGGTAGTGGCATATAATTGAAACCAAGGTTTTCTTTCGGGAAAGACTTCCGCAATTTCAGGAAAGGCATGATTGGAAACGGTGGATGCCACCATATTGTGCCCAAGGCTAGCGGCAGCATTTGCGGTGGCAATCTCCCCTTGGGGATGAAACAATCTTTGAATGCCCAAAGGGGCAATCATAATAGGGGAGGAATAACTTTGCCCCAAGATGCTCAAGGACGTATCAATACTTGAGACATCGACCAATCTTCTAGGGCGCAGGTAATATTTTTGGAAGGCGGATGAATTTAGGGACACGGTTCTTTTATCGTCCGCGCCACCAAGGAGATAAGAGAAAGCATCAAGAGCCATGCTTTGCCTTGCAGCTTTTTCTATTTCGTGTATGTTTTTATAAATATCCATGGTCTTCCAAAGAAAAAATGGTTAGAAGATGGCTATACTAATCAATTGCGTGGCTGCCTCTAAATTTGTCAATTGATTGATAATGTGGGAATAAGATATAAAATTTATGATGTAAGACGTCACTTTGTTATTTAGCACCAATCCCGTCTTACATCTTACGTCTTACATCTTTTCTCCCGATTCCTATCGGGATACGTCTGATTGCCAAAATCTTAGACAATTGACATGCTCAAAAAAAAGCAACATAATTACTTAGTAGAGCCTAGAAGATGTAAAGGTAGTCTTCTTTTTTCGTTGGTAAATTAAAGGAAATCATAGCGGTGGATATTAGGCATCCGACCAAGATCCGTCGATTTTGTTTTACCTTTGCCAGCCCTTTCCAAATCCTTTCAAAGAAAAGCCTTATATTTCATTATGACGACAAAGGTGCCCACCGTGAAAAAATCCGTAATTGAAGAGGCGTTTCGCCTAATGTGTACCGCTAAAAGTTTAGCGGAATTATACGAGGAAAATTTCAAGGTGGTGTCCAAGTACGTCCATGCCACTTCTAGAGGGCATGAAGCGATTCAGCTCGCCGCGGGGCTTCAACTTCTTCCGCAAGATTACGCATACCCTTACTATCGTGATGATGCCATGCTCCTTGGAATGGGTGTTACGCCCTATGAGTTGATGCTTCAATTATTAGCGAAAAGAGGAGATGTTTTTTCAGGGGGGAGAACCTACTATTCCCATCCTAGTTTAAGGGATGATGACCGTCCGAAAATACCGCATCAATCCTCTGCTACGGGAATGCAAGCAATTCCCGCTACCGGCGCCGCGATGGGTTTGCAGTACAAGGAAATCATGAATATTTCCGAGGATTACGGAAAGGATAAACCTTTCGTCCTGTGTTCCTTGGGTGATGCTTCCGTAACGGAAGGAGAAGTTTCCGAAGCTTTCCAAATGGCTTGCTTAAAGCAATTCCCGATTTTGTTCTTGGTACAAGACAACGGTTGGGATATTTCAGCCAATGCTGAAGAAACAAGGGCACAAAATGCTGCCGAATTCGCCAAAGGTTTCCACGGATTGGAAGTAAGGAGCATCAACGGTAGCGATTTCATGGAATGCTATTCCACCCTCAAGGAGGTAATTGCTACCATTAGGGAAGAAAGAAGACCCTTCTTGGTTCATGCTACGGTTCCTTTATTAAATCATCATACTTCAGGAGTAAGAAAGGAATGGTACAGGGATGATTTAGAGGAACACGCTACCCGTGATCCATATCCGGTTATGCGTGAATACGCAAAGAAGATGGGTGGTTTGTCCAAGGGGCAAATCGAGGAGATTGAAAAAACGGTACATGATTTAATCCGCTTGGATTATGAACGTGCACTAGCAGCCGAAGAACCGCAACCGGAAGATATTTACAAGCATATATTCGCGCCAACGCCTATCCAAGAGGAAAAAGGAATCCGTTCCCCGGAAGGGGCTTCAGAGGTCGTAATGGTGGATTGTGCCTTACATGCCGTTGAGGAAATCATGCGTTCCGATAAACGTTCCTTGTTGTACGGACAGGATGTCGGAGGAAGATTAGGAGGCGTTTTCCGTGAGGCGGCAACCCTTGCCGCAAAATTCGGGGATGAACGTGTTTTCAATACACCTATCCAAGAAGCATTTATAGTTGGTTCAACGGTAGGAATGGCTGCGGTAGGTTTACGTCCGATAGTGGAAGTTCAATTCGCGGATTACATTTGGCCGGGTTTAAACCAACTATTTACCGAAGTAGCAAGAGCGCATTACCTATCCAACGGAAAATGGACGGCGGACATGATCCTTCGTGTTCCTATCGGGGCATACGGGAGTGGTGGCCCATACCATTCCGGTTCCGCGGAATCCGTGGTTTGTAATATCCGTGGTGTCAAGGTAGCTTACCCGTCTTCCGGTGCCGATTTAAAAGGTTTGATGAAATCCGCCTATGAAGACCCGAATCCTGTCGTGATTTTTGAACACAAGGGTTTGTATTGGTCGAAGGTAAAAGGAACCGATGCCGCAAGAACCTTGGAGCCGGATGAGGATTACGTTTTGCCTTTCGGGAAAGGGAGAATTGTCCTTGAAGCCAACGAGGATAAAATCGAGGAAGGCGATACAATGGTTATCATTTCCTACGGAATGGGTATTCATTGGGGATTAAATGCCGCAAAGAAATTCAAGGGTAGGGTAGAGATAGTAGACTTGAGGACCCTTGCCCCTCTTGATGATAATCTTATTGCCGAAAGGGTAAAATTACACGGGAAATGCTTGGTGGTATCCGAGGAACCCGCCCGTAATTCATTTGCCGGGGCACTAGCCGGTTGGATTCAAGAAGAATGTTTTGAACAATTGGATGCACCCGTGAAAACGATTGGGTCCGCGCATGTTCCCGCTATTCCTTTGAATAGTGTTCTTGAGGCAGCCGTTCTTCCGAGTGCGGATAAGGTGGCTGTTGAAATAGAGAAACTCCTGAACTATTAAAACCAATAATGCCTACATATTCTTCCTCTCCGTTTGAATTCGAAAAAGGCATTCATTCCGGTTTGAACCATGCTCAACCGGATGGCTCTCCCTCCTGTATGGTTTTGGTCTTGTGCGCCCTTGGGGTAAAGGCTTCTTATTATGAACCCCTGCTTCAAGAATTCGCTTCCAAGGGTATTGAAGCCTATGGTTTTGATTGGCGGGGGAATGGCGATTCAAATATCCGTCCTTCCGGAAAAAACGATTGGGGATATCAAGTTTTAATGGATGATATCCTAAGGGTTATAGAACATCTGAGGGTTGAGAACCCTGAACTTCCTTTATACTTAGTGGGACATTCCCTTGGCGGTCAAATTGCTTGCTTGTTGAATGCGAGATATCCGGGAAGGGTAGCGGGTACGATGGTCGTTGCTTCTTGTATTCCTTATTACAAGCCCTATCCCAAGAAGGAACAAAAGCTTATCCGTATAGCTGGGCGCTTATTCCCGGTTGTAGGCAGTCTCCTTGGATACGTCCCCGGAAAAAGACTTGGTTTTGGCGGGAAAATGGAAGCAAAAACCTTGATGAAGGACTGGTCGTATCACGCCAAAAACGGCAAGTTCATCCTGAAGAATTCCGACTTTGATTATGAAGAGGCAATCGCTAAATCCCAAGGGGCGAATATTCTAGGGATTGCCCTTGAGGGGGACACCTTTGCACCACCTGAAGCGGTAGCGGCAATGCTGAATAAGTTTGTCAATGATGAAACGGTGAAGCAAGAATTTATTACCAAAGAGGAGTACGGGTTGGAGAAACTGAATCACTTTTCTTGGGTGAAAAGTCCTAGCACAATCGTAAAGAGATTTGAAAAGTTTAGGGTAGTCTAAGATTTCTAAATCAAAACATTAGCCACCAAATCCGAAACGGTAGGATGTTCCGAACCGCCCTCGGGTTCCACGGTGAGATTTAAACTTTCCGAGTTTTCCAAGAAGGGGATTTCCACTAAGGCACCCGCCTCATTGGGTACTACGCCGAGGGATAGCATTTTTCCGTCAACATCCGCCCAGAGCTGATAGCACTTACCTTTTTGTAAATCAGGAAGACCATTGATCTTAAGTAAGGAAGCCTTCGCAACGGAATTGCGGTAAGCCACAAGATTCAAACCGTCCTTCCCTTTTAAATCATAATCGAATGTAGCTTCATGATGGATAAGGTATAATTGCTTTTCCAATGTGGCATACTTTGCCTCATTGTCATCACAAGCGGCGGCAAGGGCGGCGTATTCACCCTTTTGTTTTTCCAATTCTTGGTTTAGACCCGCCACCTTTTTATTGGAAAAGAAAAATAAGGCAGCCATAATCAAGGCAAGGACACCGGCAATGGCGGCATAGGGTAGACCGGCTTTCTTAGCAGCATTCCTAGTTCTCGGTGCTGTTTCTTTATCTATCTCTTGAAGAATCTGTCCTTTTAGATGAGCAGGCGGAGCAATGGACTGCGAATTCGCGAATTCCTCAATATCATTTTGCAAGGATTCATAGACCCGCCTTACTTGAGGGAAGTTTTGAATATACGACTCCACCTCTAGGTTTTCCTCCGCGGAGGTTAAACCCATTAAGTAGCCTTCAAGCAGGCCGGATTCGAGGAATTGTTGAATTTCTGAATTCATACTAAAGCCGTACAAAGTAAAAGCAGAAACGGCAAATGTTGTTCACCGTAAACCGTTTTTAATTTTTTTAATGCGTTTCTCAGGCGCGTTTTTACGGTTCCCAAAGGAATGTTTAACTCTTTGGAAGCCTCTTGTTGAGTCATTCCCCTAAAAAAAAGCGCGTCCAAGACTTCGCGAAGTTTGGGTTCCATCTTGGATACCTGATCCTTGACGTCCATGGTATCAGGACGAATGGCTTGGTATCCATTATCACTTACGTGAGCCGTTACGTTTTGGATTTTTTCAAGACGACTTTTCCTGGATCTTATTTTATCAATTGCCGTATTACGGGTAATATTTAATAACCAGGTAAAAAGTTTCGCCTTGGAGGGATTGTAGGAGGTGGCATTTTTCCAACACTTGACCAAACTCTCCTGAAGCACGTCTTGAGCCGTTTCCTCATCGCCTACCATTCTTAGCACCACACCATATAAGGCAGGGGCATAATGATCGTAGATCAAGGAAATCGCTTCCTTGTCATTGGCGCGTAGGAGCCGGACAATATGTTCTTCTCTGTTTTTCAAGCAGCAGGTTTAGGAAAAAAGCTTTAACGAAATTTTAAGGAATCCAAGAAATCCGAACCCGGTTTTGCATCCGTATGTGTGTCGAATTCATTTCATCATTAAAATAACGACATCATGAAAATGCGATTTTTGCTATTAGGTTTATTGGTATGCACTGTTTTCGGACAAATTCAAGCACAATGTGGTTCTTCAGGTTCACATCACTCCAAGCGAACCAATTGGAATTCTTCCCACCATAAGGACATTGTGGAAACGGCAGCGTCCAAGGATGATTTCTCCACGCTTGTTGTAGCGGTAAAGACCGCGGGTCTAGTAGAAACCCTGCAAGGCGACGGACCATTCACGGTTTTCGCGCCGGTAAATTCCGCCTTTGATAAATTGCCAAGCGGTACTGTGGCCTCTTTGCTTAAGCCGGAGGCGAAGAAGGATTTGACTAAAATCCTTACTTACCACGTGGTAGCCGGGAAATTCGAGGCGAAGGACGTAATTGCCGCGGTAAAGAGTTCAGGTGGAGCTTATACGGTGGAGACCGTTAGCGGGGATAGATTGACCGCCTCCTTATCAGGAAGCACCTTAATCCTTACCGATGAGAACGGTGGAAGGGTAGCCGTAACAAAAGCCGATGTAAGAACCTCCAACGGCGTTATTCACGCTATTGATGGCGTGGTTCTTCCGAAGTAATTTGATCGACGGGTTCTTTAACGGTAGTAATACCGTTTGCGGGTGTCGCGGGTAATTC
>JAHDDF010000574.1 GCA_020629475.1 Saprospiraceae bacterium | reverse complement strand
GACACCTACTTCACCGGTGTTGAATTTACCAATTGGCACAGCCGTTTCCGCATGACCTTCCATGTAAAACCTACCGCCAATATTACCAACGGGCAATTGCGCTTGACCGTGGATATTCCCGCTGCCTATAGCAGCTACCTCACCCAAGGAAACATGCACGCTTTCGGGCTTACGGCAAATGAAGGTTTTGCGGTAAAAGGAGGCATCACCGCCGCATCTACCAATGTAGTCGGAAACACCATTGAGGTAACCACCGCTTCCCAAAATCTAGTGGCGGGAACCGCCTACGAAGTCAGCCTCATTTTCTACGCGCTTCCAAGCAATTTATCCTCGGAATACGCCACCATTGATACCGAGGAATCACAAATCAATATTACGGCAAGCCAAGTACTGCCCAACGCCCAAAACGTAACGCCAAGCTATGATGCCGACGAAGGTGTCCACCTCCTTGATTTACCAGTTTACGGCCTAGGTTATTTCAATTGCGGCCAAGACGAAACCATGCAAGACATTGACCTAAGTCTTGAAAACACCTCGAACGAGGACAAGCGGGTGCGTCTTTGCTTCCAACACATCCCTGCCTCCAATGTAGTGGGCTACAACGCCATGCTCCGTAATGCTAACGGCGATCCCTCCGGGCTTCCCTTACAAGCCTCCAAGAATTGGCACGGAGACGTAGTACAAATTTATTCCGGGAATTGGAACCGGGAATACGCCGAAATCATGGTCCCTGCCAATACCACATTGAACTGCAAATACACAAGAACCGGCGCGAAATGGGGTGAAACCTACGGCGCTTTTTCCCATCAATTATCCACCGTAGGTACCGGTCAATCCCGAAGCGGATGGCTCGAAGGCGGTCTAGGCGGTTACGGGGAAAACATCACCCACTCGCCGGATTACCAGTTCGGGAATTCCCATGCTTGCGATTATCGCCCGTTCCTAGTAACCAGCCAAGCCTACGGCGGTAATTCCCAAGAGTGCGGATGGACCGGAAACGTGGGCGGTATGGATATGTTCGTGTACACGGACGGCTCCGATACTCGCCAATATACCAGCGAGGTAAAAACCCGCTTCCAACGTTACTCGCCCAACCTTACGGAAACCACCGTTTCCACGCATTCCGCGGACCGGAAATTGAGATTGGAATATACCTTCTACCTCAATCGCTCGGATGATTTTACGCGGGTGTATTACAAATTGAAAGTAACCGCTTTGGAAAATACGCCATTCACCAGGTTCGACATCTTCCAAATGGGCGGCGATAATTACAATGTCCACAAGGCGCAATCCATCGTTTACGGAAACGATGCCGGCGTCTTGAATACCTTCACACCCAACAATTCCGGTTCCAATGATTATACCGGTCCCGCTTGGGCAATGCCCGGCAATAACCCTTGGATTTGGGCGGGCGACGGCATCTATACCAACGGCTATGGCGGCTTGAGTATTGATACCAATAACGGGATGGTAATTCGCTCCTACAACGGTACTTTCAATGGTGTGGTCAATAATACGCCCTACCTCCGCGAGCGTTCCAGCTCCACGGGTTTTGCTTCGGCTTCCGGGCACAATCCTACATCCTACTGCTTGGTTCCTCCTCCGGGTACGACCAGCTTTTCCGCCGGGGACGAGGTAGAGGTTTTAATCGAGGCAATGATTTTGCCCAAGCAAGCCATTGATTATTATGGTCCCAATACCAATTTCAAAAACGCATTGACCGCCTTCGGGAATTCTTGGCAATTGATGTTCCGCGAGGTAACCGGAAATGATGTTGACGTTACTTCAACGACCAATACCGTGGATAACAATTATCCCATCAGCGTGGCTACCGTTGCCAATGAGGCAACCATTACCATGACCGGCGGAAAAGGCTACGTACCCATAGTTTTCACCGGGCTTACGGAAGTGAATGATCCCAAGCTCTGGAAATCAGATGGCGACTGTTGGCAACTGGTGGATCAATCCACTTGGGGCAAGGATTTTTGGCAAGCGGATTACAATGTCAAAACGGGTACTTTTGATTTGATTTACAATGTCAACCAAGACACCCAAGACGACTCTCCCGCCACCATCGAATATTACCTAGGGGATGAAGCACCGGATTTCAGCGAATTGGAGCATGAATACACCGTAAATGCGGTAACCACCATCGATGATAATTCTGCTTCTGCTGATCTAGGGGAAACCATCGTCTTGGAGCCCGTAGTAAATGG
>JAHDDF010000573.1 GCA_020629475.1 Saprospiraceae bacterium | reverse complement strand
GGATTGTTCCGCTTCAAGGTTTTCTATGAGGAACCTGAAGTAGCTGCGCCAAGTACCAAGGAGTTTCCTTATACCATGCCCTTGAATAAGGTATTATTCAAGGCGGATTCTTATGAGTTTGAATCCTCTTCCAAGGCGGAGTTGAATCAGGTAGCGGATTATTTAATTGAAAATCCGGGATTAATTGTAGAAGTCGGAGGGCATACCAACGGTTTACCTACGGTAGCGTATTGCGATTGGTTATCTACTTGGAGAGCAAGAAAAGTAGCGGATTACTTGATTGGAAAAGGTGTGTCACCAAAATACCTTAGTTTCAAGGGTTACGGAAAATCAACACCATTGGCATCCAACGCTAACCCGACGGGCAGGAAGAAAAACCAAAGGGTTGAATTGAAAGTCATGGGATTGGATTCCTTGGCGATTAAGTAAGCCTTCTATATATTAGGTTATACTAAGCAATTGTTTCGCTGCCGGATAATTTTGTAACGTACTAAAAATTAAGATTTTAGATATTAGACGCTAGACGTTAGATTTTGTATTGCTATTAAAGCTAAATTTATCTAACGTCTAAAATCTGAATGACAAAATTTTAGGCGATTGCTCTTCTTGAAAAAGAACAACAGAATTACTTAGCATAGCCATATATTACAACGAGAAATAGAATAACATGAGACGCATTGCCCTTCTTGGAATATTATTTACCCTTTTCCTTTTTTCCTGTGGGACACCGCCACCTGGAAGTTTAAATTCCGATGAAGACGCCAAAGCCCAAAAAGGACCAACGATATCCTTTGAACCGGCAAAGGCGGAAACGGAAGCATTACCCGAAGAGGAAGTGATTCCGGGAAGGAAGGGTAGTATTCTAATCTGGGATGTTAATGATGCCCATTCCTATTTGGTGAAGAAGGTTTTTCTTGAGGTGTACCCGGAATCCAAGGACAGGTTGGAGGTCGTATTCCGTCGTCCGGATGATTTTTCTACTTATGACGTAGTGATCAGAAGTACTACCGGAATCCAAGGAATGGTTTCCACCGCTAAGAAATACCCGGAAACCCTTTTTGTAATGCCCGTGGGCGGCAATGATGAAAAAGAAGTTTCTCATTCCAATAATTCTACCGCTCCCATCGTAGCAACACGTGCTACTGAATCCAAAGCTCCCAAGGGAACCGCCTATGGTGGCGCCTTGGATTTTTACGATTTGGATAATAAGGATGACGGAAAAGCGCATGTTAGTTTCAGCAATCCTAGAATTGCGGCGAAGCTACTTTTGATTTGGGAAGCACGGGGCAAGTCTTGGAAAGATGCATTGAACGCCGCACGCAAAACCGCCGATCGTGGTCCTAAAACCCACCCGAACGGTGAAATGCACAATAAGAAATTCGGCTACGGGAGAATCAACGTGGAAAAAGCGATTAAGTACTCAGGCAGATAGGATTTCAAATTTTTTCCTAGCCTTCTTTACCTTATTACGAAGGGCATTAAAAAACCTGGCGCGGTTTCGCTCGGAGCTGGTGCTGATGGGGTTCGATTTTCGAATCACCTTATCAAACCATTTCTCCGTGTAAGTGCCTAAACGCTCATCCGTACTTTTCAAGAAATTGGGATTACCGAAGGCGGTATAGATATCATGCCCTCTTTCCGAAGTAATCAATAAGGTATTATTGGTGAAGATGATTTCATTGTGGTATAGTCCGAATGAAGCGCCCGAGCCGGTAGGGGATTGGGGTGTTTCCATTTTTTCTCCCATCGCTGCCATCCGTTCCATGAGATCAAGCAATTCAATGGTCTTGTCGCAGAGGGTAAGTACGACCTCCTCCTCGCGGAATGCCCCACTGTCAAAGTAATATTCAATTTGGCTAATGGTGTTATCTACGATGTGCAGGTTCCAAAGATCTATGGAATTCGTGCGCATATAAGCGGCACCCACCCGTTGCGCCTTTTCTATTACGGTGGTTTCTATCAAGTCGAAATCAAAAGGTTTTGAACCTAGGTAATCAAAGTCCCAAACCGTTCTTCCCCAAATGTATAATTTGAACGCGGCTAGCTCCGGAATGAGGAAGTGGAAGAAAATCGGAATTTCCGAGGAGGCATAGCGAATGAAAATATCCTTCTTGGAAATGATATCATCCATTTGTCCGCCCACCGTTTCCAGGTAATGCATGAAATCCTTGTATTCCCGAATCAAAGAGGGATAGCGGAAAATAATGGAATCCTCCT